>JBCBTA010000034.1:0-14236 GCA_039818905.1 Planctomycetota bacterium | reverse complement strand
TCAGAGACCGCTGCGAGCTGTACCAGCGTTTCCTTGAAGCCAAACGATCGAACGACAAGGGCATCGCGCTGTGCAAGCGCATCGCGACCCGGCTCATGCAGCACGACTGGTCCGGCATCCTTGACACGACTGACGATTTCATCGTCCGCGCCGATGACCTGGACGGCGAGGCAGATCCCCGAAGACTGCTCAAGGCCAGTGTTCCGAAGGAGCTGGTGCAGCGGCTGCGGAAGGCGGGGCTGGTGTGACACCCCCCTGCGTGTCCCACGCGTCCCTTCCGCCGACACGCACGCCCGTCATCCCTCCGCGGCTGTTCCCAAAGAGATAGAGTGCGTGCAGGTGCGCGGGAGCACCGAGACGCATCGGGAGGCCTGATCATGGGTATCTGGGACAAACTGCGCGGCGAACTCATCGACATCATCGAGTGGCTCGATCACTCGAATGACACCATGGTGTTCCGCTTCGAGCGGCATGGGAACGAGATCAAGCACGGCGCAAAGCTCACGGTCCGCGAGGGCCAGGCAGCGGTCTTCGTCAACGAAGGACGCATCGCCGACATCTTCGGGCCGGGCATGTACACGCTCGACACCAAGAACCTGCCGATCCTCTCCACGCTTCTCGGCTGGAAGTACGGCTTCGAGAGCCCCTTCAAGGCCGAGGTCTACTTCGTCTCCACGCGCCGGTTCACCGATCTCAAGTGGGGCACGAAGAACCCCATCATGCTCCGCGACGTCGAGTTCGGCCCGGTCCGCCTCCGCGCCTTCGGCACCTATGCCATGCGCGTGCATGAGCCCGGGTCATTCATCCGTGAGATCGTCGGCACCGATGGTCACTTCACCAAGGAAGAGATCACCGATCAGCTGCGCAACATCGTCGTATCGCGCTTTGCCGACCTGCTCGGTGAGAGCAAGATCCCAGTGCTGGACCTCGCCGGGAACTACGACGAACTGGGCAACTTCGTCACCGATCGCATCGGGCCCGAGTTCAAGGCCTATGGCCTCGAGCTGACCAAGCTGCTCGTCGAGAACATCTCGCTGCCGCCGGCCGTCGAGGAAGCACTGGACAAGCGCAGCAGCATGGGCATCGTCGGCGACCTCAGTCGCTACACGCAGTTCCAGGCCGCCGAGGCGCTGGAGGACGTCGCCAACAACGAAGGTGGCGGCGGTCTGGCCGCGGGCGGACTCGGTGCGGGCATGGGCATCGCGCTTGGTCAGCAGCTGGGCCAGGGACTGCAGCAGCCTGCCGGTGGAGCGAGCCCGGGCGGTGCGCCTCCGCCGCTGCCCGGAGCCGCGGCCATGTACTTCGTCGCGCTCAACGGCTCGCAGACAGGCCCGTTTCCGATGGACGCACTCGGCCAGCAGATCCGAAGCGGAACCCTGACGCGCGACACACTGGTGTGGACGCAGGGCATGACCGGCTGGACCGCTGCTGGTCAGGTGCCGGCACTGGCGGGTCTGTTCGGCCCCATGACTCCCCCGCCACTGCCCGGACAGTAAATCATGGTGACCGACGGCGACATCAATGAACTCGAGCAGATGCTCGATGGCGCCGCCGATCCGCCGAAGGAACGATCGACACCGGCGACGGAGCGGCGCTTCCCGTGCGCACAGTGCGGAGCCAAGGTCGCGTTCAAGCCGGGCGAGGAAGCGCTGCATTGCCCGTACTGCGGCCATGACACGCCGATCGAGCGGTCCGATGCGCTGATCGAGGAACTCGACTATGAGGCCAAGCTCGCCGAGCTCGCCTCGTCCGAACCGACTGACGAGCATGCGACGGTCAAATGCACCTCCTGCGGCGCGGAGATCGACCGTCCTGAGCACATCGACTCATTCTCGTGTCCCTACTGCGATCACAACATCGTCGCGACGGTCACGAGTCGGAAGCTGATTCGCCCACGATCGCTGCTGCCGTTTCACGTGACGCGCGAAGAGGCCAGGTCCTCCTTCAAGGTGTGGCTCAAGAAGCTGTGGTTTGCCCCCAGCGCCTTGAAGAAGAACATGCGACTGCAGTCGCGCCTCAACGGGATGTACATCCCCTACTGGACGTACGACAGCGGCACCGTCACCGAGTACACCGGACAGCGCGGTGAGCACTACTACGTCCCGGTGACCTATACGACGACACAGAATGGGCGCACGGTGACGCGAACGCGCATGGAGCGGCGGACACGGTGGTATCCCGCATCCGGAACCGTCGCCCGGCACTTCGATGATGTGCTCGTGGCGGCATCACAGTCGCTGCCGCGCAAGCACGTCGAGGCGCTCGAGCCATGGGATCTGAACAATCTGACGCCCTACGCCGACGAGTACCTCTCGGGCTTCACGGCCGAGAGCTACCAGATCGAGCTGCCGGCCGGGTTCATCATGGCCCAGGACATCATGGCGCCGACGATTCACGAGGACATCCGCCGCGACATCGGTGGCGACGAGCAGCGCGTCAGCACGAAGCACACGCACTACCACGACATCACCTTCAAGCACATCCTGCTGCCGCTGTGGATCAGCTCGTACCGGTACAAGCAGAAGGTCTACCGCTTCATCGTCAACGCGCGCACGGGAGAGGTGCAAGGCGAGCGGCCGTGGAGCTTCTGGAAGATCTTCTTCGCCGTGCTTGGCGGGCTGGCGGTGATCGGCGTCATCGCCGCGGCGATCGCTGCGTCGCAGGGCGGCTGAGCGTCAGGGTGCACCGTCGTCCGAGCCGGCCCCACCCTCCTGCGCCTCGGCGATGGCCAGGCGGCGGACCAGGACGGTCAGTTCGTTGCGCAGGCGCTGGAGCCGCACATACAGCATGAAGAAGCCGATCACCATGCCGATCGCGGTCAGGTAAACCACCGCGTTGATGCCGGCCTGGACGCCGAGGACCTGCCGGGCGAACCACGTGGTCAACTCGGGCCAAATGGACGCAACCAGCGCAGCCAGAGCCAGCAGCGACCAGAAGAGGCCCGTGATCGTGCGGATCCGGCCACGAAGCGTCGTCACGGCCAGGAACAGGAACGCGGCACCGAAGACCGCGACAAGGATGATCTGCATCGTCGGCGGAGCGTTGGTCGCCTTGCGGGCTCCCTGCTGGGCGATGGTGAGCAGCAGTTCGTTCATCCGATGACCCTCGCCATGAGGTAGTGGAAGACGGTGCCGACGGCTCGCACCGTCGATTGGCCCTTGGCCAGTGAGTATTCGCTGTATCGCACTTCGACGGGCACTTCCTTGAACGCGAGGCCGGACTCACGGATCTGATCGATGATCTCACTCGCGTGGGCCATTCGATCGGCGGTGATGTTGATGTGACCGGCGGCCTTGCGCGAGAAGGCGCGGAAGCCGTTGTGCGCGTCCGTCAGCGGCATTCGGTTGACGATGCGGGTGAACAGCACCGCCAGCCGCAGCATGACCCGGCGAGACGAAGGCAGGTTCACCGCGCGCCCGAGGAATCGTGAGCCGAGGGCGATCTCCGCCTCACCAGCCACGATCGGTGCGATCATTGCCGCAACATCCTCGACGCGATGCTGACCATCGGCGTCGAAGGTCACGATGATGCGCGCCCCCCTACCGATGGCAAACTCGATGCCGGTCTGCAGCGCGGCTCCCTGGCCTCGGTTGATCGAATGCCGCAGCGTGAAGCGGGCTTCAGCAGCCGCGACGTCGGCGGTGCCGTCGGACGAGCCGTCATCCACGACGACGACATTGGGGTACAGCGCACTGACCGAGCGGATGACATCACCGACGGCACTCTCCTCGTTGTACGCGGCGATGACGACATAGACGCCGGCGCGCACGTCGGCGGGAGGCAGCGGCGTCTCGTCGAGGACACCGGTGTCGGGCGTGTGTGTCGTCTCGTTCGTTTCTGAGTCTCCTGCGCAACCCGTAGGATGCCCCGGATCGGCGTGGTGAGCGATCGCTACTATACGCCGCGCACCCTCGAGAAAGATTTCCGGACGCTCTCACGCCGAGCAGGACCGATGCCCAAGAACCGCGACCGCAGCGCAACATCAACGCCGCAGGGCGAGTCCCGGCTCCCGCACGGCCCGATAGTGGTCATCGTCACGTTCGCCATCACTCTCGCCTCGATCCTCGCGTATTCGAACGGCTTGGGCGGCGCATTCCTCTTCGACGATCGCATGGCGATCCTCGAGCGGTCCCACATCACCGATTTCGATCCAGGCTCGGCTGATGCTTGGGCAGAGGTGCTCAAAGCCCGCCGGCCGGCAACGGATCTGACGTTCGCCCTGAACTACGCGGCCGGCGCCGTCGAGCCATCGGAGACGTGGCCTGAAGGGCAGAGCAGCCGTGGCTACCACATCGTCAATCTCGGTATTCACCTGGGCGTCGCCCTTGCACTGCTTGCGCTGACCGTCCGAACGCTGTCTCTCACCCGCTCGGAGACGCAGGCCGCAAACGTGCTGATCGCAGGTGCCGCCGCGCTGCTGTGGGCGGTGCATCCACTGACGACGCAGGCGGTCACCTACATCGTCCAGCGCGGCGAGTCCCTGATGGCGCTCTGCTACGTGCTCACGCTCCTCTTCTACAACCTTGGGGCAACCACAGAGCATCGCCGACGCATCGTGTGGTTTGCAGCGTGCATCGTCGCCTGCGGACTCGGGATGCTGAGCAAGGGCGTGATGGTGACGGCTCCGCTCGCCGTGCTCCTGTACGACCGCTGCTTCCTGAGCCAGACGTGGCGCGCGTCACTCCGCGGGAGGTGGCCCATCCTCGCTGGCCTTTGCGCGACATGGCTGCTGCTGGTCGTGACAGGTGTCGCGACGACGACCGTCGGTATCGGCGCTTCCGCTCGTGCAACGGTCGGCTTCGCGTACGAGGATCACACCTGGCATGCATACCTCTTCACGCAGCCTGCGGTCCTGCTGCATTATCTGCGTTTGGTGGTCTGGCCCGATGTGCTGATCCTGGACCACGAATGGCCTTTTGCGACGTCGATCGGGCCGGCGCTGCTACCGGGGGCGATCATCCTCGCCCTGCTCGTGACCACACTGTGGCTGCTGCTGCGCCGGAATCCGTCGATCGGCTTCGTCGCCGTGATGTTCTTCCTGGTCCTCGCGCCAACGAGCAGCTTTATCCCGCTGCGGGATCCCGCGTTCGAGCACCGGATGTACCTACCGCTCGCGTCGGTGCTGCTGCTGATGGTTCTGGGCATCGACTGGCTTGCCCGCAAGCGACTTGCGGCACGCCCGGCGGCAGTTGCCGTCGCGCTTGCCGCACTGGTGCTGGCGCTTCCACTCGGGATGCGCACTGCGGCTCGGAATGCCGACTATGGCAGCGAAGAGGCGATGCTCGAAGCCAATCTGGCGGCGCAGCCGAACGCGTCGCGCGTGATGATCAATCTCGGCAGGATCCTCTCGATGCGGGCAGGAACGATGCCGCAGGGCCCCGAGGCCGCGGCGATCCGTGATCGTGCGATCGAGTTGTTTGAACGATCGATCGAGATCCAGCCGGACGAGCTGATCGCGCACTACAACCTCGCGAACACGGTGGCGCTGTGGAGCACCCTGGCGCCACCGGAGCAGCGGGCTGACCTCCAGCGCCGTGCGCACGAGCAGTTCCTGGAAGCGGAGCGGCTCGCCCCGCGCGGGTACGACCCCAACACGGCTGCCCAGCACGGTGTGCTGCTGATCCTCATGGAACGGTTCGACGACGCCGCGGCTCGCTTTGAGCAGGTTGTGAATGGGCGGCGCCGAGTCAAGCCGGAGACCGAGGCACGGGCGTGGTACGGACTGGCGATCGTGGCCGAGCGGCGTGGCGATGCCGACGCGGCGCTCCAGGCGTATCAGCAGGCCCTGCAGATCCAGCCCGATGCACCCGAGGTGCAGCGGGCACTGGGCCGACTCCAGGAGGCCCTGCGCAGGCGCGGCCAGAGCGGAGCTTCAGGCGGCGGCACGCCTCCATCTGACCGATAGAGACCACGTTCAGACCAGTCCAGACGGAGTCGAGCGTGGCGAGCATCGGAACGAAGAACACGCAGGAGACGACTGAGGCCGAGCTCAGTCGGCGATTCTTGCGCATGCTGCTCCGTATCGTGATCCTCGCCGTCATCGTGGCCGGGACCATCGGCGCGTACGCCACCTCCTTCGAGGGCGACTTCGTCCTCGACGGCGTTGAGACCGTCCGAAACAACGAAGACTTCCGTGCCTTCGAAATTGACGACCCAGACACGTGGGGTCCGGTGCTGACATCACGGCGCCCCGTCTCGGACATCACCTTCGCGATCAACCACGCCCTCGCTCGAGACGCCGCGGCTCGAGATGGCCTGCCCATCCACCCCACGGCGGGCTACCACGCAGTCAACCTCTTCATTCATCTTGCATCGGTGCTGGTGCTGTTCGAACTCGTCCGACGCATCCTGCTGCTGCCTCGCTTCGACGCCGAGGGCGCTTCGGCATGGGTTGCAGGGGCCATCGCGCTTCTGTGGGGTGTGCATCCGCTGACAACACAGGCGGTGACGTACATCGTCCAGCGAGCCGAGTCGCTGACCGCGCTGTTCTATCTGCTGACGCTGCTGTGCGTCCTGCTCGGCGCAATGGCGTCAAAGCGGGCGATCGTGTGGTACGTCTGCGCGTTCGTCGCATGTGCTCTTGGCATGCTGACCAAGGGCGTCATGATCACTGCACCGCTCGCCGCGCTGCTCTTCGACCGGTGCTTCCTGTCAGACCGATGGTCCGCGACGCTGCGGCAACGATGGGCTCTGCACCTCTCGCTCTGGGCCAGCACAGCACTGCTCTTCATTACCGGTGTCGCCAACGTTGCCATGGGCGGAAGCCAGGGATCACGGGTTGGCTTCAACTATCAGGGCCACACGTGGTTCGAGTATCTCTTCACACAACCGGGCGTGATCCTGCACTACCTACGACTGGTCATCTGGCCCGACCCGCTCGTGCTGGACTATGGCTGGCCCATCGTCGATCCGATCTGGGCGGGCGTGCTGCCTGGCCTGCTCGTGCTCGCGCTGCTGGCGGCGACACTGTGGCTGGCGTTCCGCCACCCGGCCATTGGCTTTGCCCCACTGCTGTTCTTCATCGTGCTGGCACCGACGTCCAGCGTGCTGCCCATCAGCGATCCCGCCTTCGAGCACCGCATGTACCTGCCGCTGGCCGGCGTCATCGCATCGGTCGTCGTCGGCGCTTGGCTCCTTACGCGGGCGGCAACACACGCTGGACGGTTTCCAGCGAACGCGGCGTGGAGCGGCCTCGCGCTGTTCACCATCGGCTTGGCCATCGTGCTGGGCGTACGCACTGGCCTGCGCAATCTCGACTATCGCAGTGAGTACGCTTTGCTGCAGAAACAGGTGGACCAGTGGCCCCCTTCGGCTCGCGTTCTCAACAACCTCGGTCACCAGAAGAGCCTGCGGGCCCGTGTTGCACGGGGAACCGAAGCTGAGCGCCTGCGGGCCGAAGCCATCGAGTCCTTCGCCCAGGCCGTGGCCTTGCCGGGCGACGACACCCGCATGATGCGCTACAACCTCGCAACTGAGCTTGCGCTTGCGGGTCGCACTGAAGAGGCCGAAGCCGAGTTCCGCCTCGCCGAGGAAGACGTCAACACCTACGGGAGGGGCGGCAGCCGCGTTCTCCTCAACTACGGCCTATTTCTTCTGGAGCAGGAGCGCGAGGACGAGGCGGAACAGCGGCTGCAGCGTCTCGTCGGCCCTGAGTTCGAACGAGCCTTCCCACACGTCAAGGCGGATGCATACAACGGACTGGGTGAGATTCGCATGCGCCAGGGCCGCTACGAAGATGCTCTGGCACTCTTCCGGACGGCTCTCGAGATCACCCCGGAGCATGCGTTTGCCCCGCGGAACATTCTTCGAGCGCAGCAGCAGCTGAGCGCATCGCCCTGACACGGACACTACGATTCCCGACCTGGATCATCGACGGAGAGCATCACCTTGGCCAAACACACGCCGAAGGACAGCACGAAGCCCAGTTACGTTTCGGCCGCGCTCGCGGGTCCGATCGCCGTGCTGATCTCCGCCACGATCATCCTTGCCGGACTGATCGCATACTCGAGCTCGTTCGGCGGCCAGTTCATGCTGGACGACTTCCGCACGGTCTACGACAACCCGAAGGTCGTGCGGTTCCAGCCGCTGGACGGTGACTCGTGGGCACGGCTCCTGAAGTCCCGCCGCGCTGTCGCCGAGATCACATTCGCGGTCAACCACTGGTCTGTTCGCGAGTTCCTCGACGTGGAGCACAATCCCGCGAACCGGGATGCGCATCCGACGACGGGATATCACGCCGTCAACATCGGCATACACATCGCCAGCGCACTGCTGCTGTTTGGGCTGATACGACGGACGCTGCTGCTGCCCTCGATGCGCGAGACGTTTGCCGGCGCCTCACCATGGCTTGCCGGCGCCGTCGCGCTCCTGTGGGTGGTGCATCCCCTGACGACGCAGGGCGTGACCTACATTTGCCAGCGCTCCGAGTCGCTCATGTCGTTCTTTTACATCGGCATGCTGTATTGCGTTTGTCGCCTCGGCTTCCCGGGCGCGAGGCTGTGGCTCTGGGGCAGCCTCGCAGTCATCGCATGTGCACTGGGCATGGGCACCAAGGGCATCATGGTGACGGCACCCTTCGCCGCGCTGCTCTACGACCGCTGCTTCATCGCAGGGTCCTTCAAGGAAGCGCTGCGCAAGCGGGCGCCGATCTACATCGGCGTCGCTGCAACCCTGTCGATCCTGTTCATCACAGGCGTGGCCACCGGGGTCTTCAGCCTCGAGCCCTCCAAGACCAAGGTGGGCTTCGGCTATCGCGATGTCACGCCGCTGGAGTACCTGCTGACCCAGCAGGGCGTGCTGATGAAGTACCTGCAGCTCACGTTCTGGCCGCGGCATCTGCTGCTGGATTACCAGTGGCCGCACGTTGATACGAGCGACGGTGGACAGGTGATCTCCGCACTGGGATTCGGTGTCGTCATCCTGTCCCTGCTCGCCGGCACCATCTATCTGCTGTGGAAGCGGCCTGCCGCGGGCTTCCTCCCGGCCATGTTCTTCCTGATCCTGCTCCCGACATCGAGCTTCGTACCGATCAGCGATGCGCTGTTCGAGCATCGGATGTATCTCGCCGTCGCGGCGGTGATCGGTACCGTGGTCTTCGGGGCCTGGTGGGTGATTCGCAAGGCGGCGGGTGACCCACCACCACTTGCGGGCATCGCGGTCCTGCTGCTTCTGCTGCTTGGCAGCACGACAGGCCTCTCCATCCGCACGTATCAGCGGAACACCGACTACAGCAACGAGATCGTCATGTTGCAGCAGGCGGTGGAGTTGCGGACGACCACGTCTCGTGCGCGGAACAATCTCGGCTTCCAGGTCGCCCGCACCGGCGACGAGTTCAGCAGCAGGGCCGACGCCACCGCCGACCCGCAGCAGGCGGCGGTGCTCCGCGGACAGGCCGATCGCCTGTACGCCGAAGCGCTGCGGCTGTTTACCGAAGCGTGTGAAGCGAATCCAACGAACCCTCGCCTCTGGTACAACCGAGCCAACACCCTTGTCCTCATGGATCGCGATGAAGAGGCGATCGAGATGTACCAGGAGGCCGAGCGGCTCGTCCGCGAGGACCCCACCGGACGCAAGTACCCTGCGCCGTTCGTCAACCATGCGATCGTCCTCTACGAGGACGCCGAGCGACGAATCCGCCGCGCACGTGGTGAGAACAGAACACCGGAGCGCCTCGAGCAACTCGCGTCCGAGGCAACCGCCCTCCTGGATGAGACCCAGGCTCTGTACGAAGAGGCGCTGGAACGCTCGCGTCAGCGCAAGAAGGTCGAGTTCATCGCCGAGTCCAAGGATGCCCGCTACATCGCCAAGGCACACAATGGCCTTGGGAACGTTGCATATCAGCGGGCCAACATCCTTCCCAACGATGATCTGGCCGGAAAGGCCGCCCTCGTCCGCACCGCCCTTCAACGCTATCGATTGGCACTCGCTGCGGATCCGGGCAACCGGCCCGCGACCGGCAACATCGAACGGGCGCAGGACTGGCTGCTGCGCCTCGAGACGGCGATGTTGCAGGAAACCGGTTCATGACCATGACGGTCTCGCTGGTGATCCCCGGCAAGAACTGTGCTGAGACCATCGGACGCTGCCTTGAGTCCGTGCTCCCCATGCTCCGCGCCGAGACATCGCCTCTGCGCGAGATCATCTTCGTCAACGACGGCTCCACCGACGAGACACCACGGATCGTGGACGCGTTCACTGACGTCCGCCGAATCGACGATGTCGGACGCGGCCCCGGCGCTGCGCGGAATGCCGGGGCACGCGTTGCCACAGGCGACATCCTGTGGTTCATGGACTCGGACTGCATGGCGGACGCCGATGCGCTCCCTGAGCTCATGGATGCCATGGCGGACCCGGCGGTGGGCGGTGCCGCGGGCACCTTCGGCGTCCAGAACCCGGGCAACCTGCTGGCCCGGCTTGTGCACGAGGAGATCGCGGCACGCCACGCACAGATGCCCGAGGATGTGGACTACCTCGCCAGTGGACACGTGATGTATCGGCGCGATGTCTTCGAACAGCTCGGCGGTTTCGACGAGTCGTACCGCACCGCCGAAGATGCCGACATGGCCTACCGTGTCAAGAGCGCCGGATATGCGCTCCGCTTCAGGCGCAGCAGTGTCGTCCAGCACTTCCACTACGAGCGGCTGCTGCACTATCTCCGCGGCCAGCGCCTGCATGGACGCTACCGCGTCCGGCTTCACCTTGCCCATCGCCACACCGCTGGTGGCGACGCCTACGCATCACTGGTGGACTACGCCCAGCCGCCACTCGCACTGCTCGTCGCCGCCTCGCCGCCACTTGTGCTCCTGCCGCTGCTGCCGATCCCGGCGACGACCGCTGCGGCGTGCGCGTCGCTCCCCGCGATTGCCGCCCTGCTGCTGCTGCTCGCGCAGGTACCCATGACCATCCGGCTGCTGCGCCGGACGCGCGATCCGCGCATGCTGATGTACGCGCCGTTCGGCTGGCTGCGTTCCTTTTGGCGTGCATTCGGCATGGCTGAGGGCATGATCCGGCTGTCCGGCTCACAGCGGAGGGGCGCCACACCATGAGTGGGCCCCCGTTCTTCATCGTCGGTGCATCCCGCTCCGGAACCACCATGCTCCGCCTGATGCTCAACGCCCATCCTCGCCTGTGCATCCCGCCGGAATCCCACTTCCTGATCGATCTTCACAAGCAGTTTGGCGAGGCGCCATTCGATGCCGTGGCGGCGACGTCAGCCCTGCGCGACCACCACCGGTTCCGCGAGTGGGCCTTGGATGACGATGCGTGGGTCACGGAACCGGCCCCGACATCGTGGAGCGAGCTCTTCAGCCGTGCGTTCGCCGCGTTCGCGCACCGCGAGGACAAGCCGCGCTGGGGCGACAAGACTCCCATCTACGCCCGCTGGCTGGCACGACTGCACGACCTGTTTCCGGATGCCCAGGTCGTGCACATCATTCGTGATCCGCGCGACGTCGTGAGCTCACTCTTGTCGATGCCGTGGTTCGAGGGCAGCGCCTACGACGCGGCGGAGCACTGGAGGGCCCACGTCGCCGGTGCGCACGACGATGGCACCCACCTCTTCGGCGATCGCTACCTCGAAGTACGCTACGAGGACCTCGTGCACGATCCTCCGTCCATCGCCGAACGCATCTGCCGTCACCTCGGCGAGCCGATGGCGCCGGAGGTGCTGCACTTCCAGGAATCCGCCGGCGATGCGATTCCCGAGCACCGCAAGGCCTGGCATCAGCGCACGGCCAAGCCGATCGATCCTTCAGCTATCGGACGCTGGAGGAAGGAGCTCGCCCGGAAGGACGTCGCATTGACCGAGCACGTCACGCGGAGCCTCATGCATCGACATGGCTACGAGCCGGAGACCGGCGTGAACGCGATGGCCGCAGCACGTACCCTCCTCGCTCGTGCGCGGCGGGTCCTTGGCGGCTCTTGATCCGGGGCATTCCCGGACCTCGCAGGACCACCCGCTCGAACTGGCCGATCTCATGGGAGCGGAATGGGTCTGCGTGAACGTGCCATCCAGGGTGTCGTCTGGTCCGCGCTGCGAGTCTGCGGCGGGAACGCGATCTCGTTCTTCGTCCAAATCCTCCTCGTCCGTCTGCTTGCCCCGAAGAGTTTCGGCCTCGTCGCCCTGGCAATTGTGTTCACGGCGCTGCTTCGGACCTTGCAGGACCAGGGGCTGACCAAGGCGCTGATTCAGCGCAAGGACCTCGAGCCGCAGCACCTGGACTCGGCTTTCTGGGTAATGCTCGCCGCGGGCGCAGTCATGACGAGCCTCTGCGTCATCCTCGCCGGACCGATCGCCACCGCACTGGGCGAACCACGGCTGGCGGAGATCCTGCCCTGGCTTGCGCTGAACCTCGTCATTGGATCATTTGGTTCGGTGCAGGCTGCACTCCTGACTCGGCGCATGCGCTTCAAGTCGCTTGCACTGCGATCACTGTCCGGGACATTCGCCGGCGGTGTCGTCGGCGTGGTGATGGCGTTCAGCGGATTCGGGATCTGGAGCCTGATCGGGCTTCGCCTCGTTGACGCTGTGGTCGCGACGATCGCCCTGTGGTCGCTGAGCTCCTGGCGGCCTTCGCTCAGCTTCTCGATCCGACACTTCAAGGAGATCTTCGGCTTCGGTGCCAATGCCATGGGCATCGCGCTGTTGAACTGGTCGGAGAAGCACCTGGACAACCTGCTCATTGGCATCTTCCTGAATGCCAAGTCTCTCGGCTTCTTCGCGATCGCAAGAGCAATGGTCCGACGCGTCAACAGCGCGCTGACGATTTCCGTCGCCGATGTCGCCCTGCCGACGTTTTCGCGCATGCAGACGGAGCGCGACCGGATGGGCGATGCGTTCCTGACAGCGACGCAGGTCGTGGCCGTCGTGGCCTTTCCATCATTCCTCGGGATGCTTGTCGTCACGCCCGACTTCGTCCTGACGCTCTTCGGCGAACGCTGGACGCCGAGCATTCCACTGATGCAGATCCTGTGCCTCGGCATGTTGCTTCCCGCCGTGACGCACTTCACCGGCCCGGTCATCATGGCCTGCGGCAGACCTTCATGGCTGCTCTCGATCAAGATGGTCGGCCTCGTCGTCCGCGTCGCGGCGTTCCTCATCGGCGTGCGGTGGGGCCTGATCGGCATCGCCGTGGCTCTCGTCAGCGCACGCTACGTCATGCTCCCGGTCTCGCTCACGCTCGCGATGCGGCTGACGAACCTACGCGCTGCTCGACTGCGCCGACGTCTGGCCGGCCCGCTGATCGCCGCCCTTGGCATGTCCGCTGCGGTCACTGCGCTGCGGCTGTCGATAGAAGATCACACCACGCCTGCCCTCCGCCTGGCTCTCTGCACTGCGGCAGGTATGGCTTCGTATGCTCTGCTGCTCGGTGTGGTCGCCCGTCCGCAGGCCACACTCGTCCTCGATCTGGTGCGATCCGCACTCTCACGCCCCCCCAAGACATGATCCTCACGCCAGACCTGGTCTTCATCCATCATCCCAAGACGGGGGGCACCTTCGTCACGGAAGCCCTGCGCCGTCTCTACGCGCCCGCAAGCGACGAGGACAACCGACCCGGTGTCATCAAGCGACTGCTGCCTCGGTCCTACCGCGACATCAACAAGCACGGAACCTGCGACGACATCCCGCGCTCCCACCGCGACAAGCCCATCCTCGGGTGCATTCGCAATCCATTCGATCGATACGTCTCGCAGTACGAGTTCGCCTACTGGAAGCACTCGCCGCGACAGGAATGGGACATCGACGGCATTCGCCGCCATACCCCCCACTATCCGGACATCTCGTTCGCTGAGTACTTCGAGATCGCCAACGCATCGATGCGCATCATCGTGCCGCCCAGGAGCGACCTGGCAGCACGCATCGGCATTCAGACGGAACAGTTCGTGCTGCGGTACTTCCGCCAACCGCACAAGACGATCCATCACTTTCTCGATGACCAGTACGTCTCCAGCGGTGCATTCCGGTCGGACATGTACGACGTCCGCTTCCTCCGGACCGACCACCTCAATCAGGATCTCCGAGAAACACTTGCCGACATCGGTCTGCCTGAAGAGCGCATCTGCTTCATCGACGACCTCGACCGCATCTTCCCACCACGCGGCGGCCGCGGCGAGACCAAGCCATGGGAGCGCTACTACGACGCGAACCTCCTGCAGCAGGTACGCAAGCGGGAAGCCCTGCTCTTCACACTCTTCCCGGCTGTCATGCGGGCATGGCCTCGTCATACGCCGGGAAGAG
>JBCBTA010000033.1:0-14263 GCA_039818905.1 Planctomycetota bacterium | reverse complement strand
CTCGGCGGAGGCGATTCGCCTCTCCGAGAAGGCGATCAGCCTGGGTGCTCCGCTGTTCAACGATGGTCAGCAGGGCGCGTGCGCCGCAATCTATGAAGTCACGATTGAAGCCATGATCGGCCTTGGTGGCGACCGCCTTGGCGAAGATGTGACCCGTCGCCTCCGGCGTGGCCTCGAGGCTGGTCGAGCCGAGCACACCGCGACGGAGCGTGCATGGGCCTACCGCCGTGCACTCGACGACGTGTACACGACCTTGAGCAACCGAGAGCGTGCTCGACCGATCGCCGAGATGCGTCGCTGACTGGCATCGCTGCGTGAACACCAGGGGGGAGTGGCTCCGGCCGCTCCCCTTTTGCATGCGCGACCCTCCAACCACGCTCCGCTACCATGCCCGGATGCAACGGCAAGCGGCAGTGATCGCGGCACTTCGGACACCCATCGGCCGGTACGGCGGCGCGTTGGCCTCCGTTCGGCCGGACGATTTGGCGGCACATGTCATTCGTCAGGTCATCGATCGAAGTGGTCTCGATCCATCGCTCATCGATGACGTCTACCTTGGCGCAGCGAATCAGGCAGGCGAGGACAATCGGAATGTGGCCCGCATGGCGTCACTCCTTGCAGGTCTACCCGAGCAGGTGCCGGGCGCGACGGTGAACCGCCTGTGCGCATCAGGGCTGGAGGCGGTCAATATCGCTGCCCGGATGATCGAGGCAGATCACGGCGACATCTTCATCGCCGGTGGCGTGGAGTCGATGAGCCGAGCGCCGTACGTCCTCAGCAAGGCCGAGTCAGGGTACGCGCGAAGCCAGGAGATGCACGACACCTCCATCGGCTGGCGCTTCGTCAACCCGAAGCTCGCGGCGCTGCATCATCCCTACTCGATGGGCGAGACGGCGGAGAACGTTGCCCGCCAGCACGAGATCTCCCGTGCGGATCAGGATGCGTTTGCCCTGCGAAGTCAGCAGCGATGGGCCGATGCGCATAAGCGAGGTTCATTCGCCCATGAGCTCGCGCCCGTCTCGGTGCCTCAGCGGAAGGGCGATCCGATCGTCGTTGACGTTGATGAGCATCCGCGGCCGGACACGACCCTGGAGAAGCTCGGTCGGCTGCGCCCTGTGTTCGCCGACGACGGAACAGTGACGGCCGGCAACGCATCCGGCGTCAACGATGGTGCAGCGGTCCTGCTGCTGATCGAAGCCGGGCGGGCGAAGGAACTCGGCCTTGCGCCTCTCGCCTACGTCGGCCGAAGTGCATCTGCGGGCGTTGATCCAGCCGTGATGGGCCTCGGCCCGATCCCGGCAATCCGCAAGGTGACCGACCGTGCGGGGCTTCAACTCCGCGACGTTGGACTCGTCGAAATCAACGAGGCGTTCGCGGCGCAGTCGCTGGCGTGTCAGCGCGAGCTCGACATCCGCGACGAGGTCCTGAACGTCAACGGAGGTGCGATCGCGATCGGTCATCCGCTGGGCTGCAGCGGCGCTCGTCTCGCGACAACGCTCGTGCATGCCATGCAGGAGCGTGATGTGGCGACGGGCGTAGCGTCACTGTGCGTCGGTGTCGGCCAGGGGCTCGCGACCGTCTTCCACCGGGCGTAATGCTCACGGCATCGAGGCGATGCGCTGGAATCCCGACTCGAACGCGTTGACCAGGGCGTCAATCTCCAACTCCGTCATCGGCGTGGAGAGCGTGGCAGAGCAGGTGTTGATCATCAGGAAGCCCTCTTTAAACAAATGCTCGAGGAGTGCCTGGAGTCGGGCAGCCTCACCATCGGAGAGATAGGCCTCACGAAAGTCCCGCGGCGGACTCGGCTTCATGTGCACTCGAAACATGGAGCCGCTACCGGTGACACACGCGCGCGCGCCGGTCGTCTCGATCGCATGTCGAATCCCGGCCTGGGCGCGCTCGGCAAGCCCGTTGAGCCGGGCGATGGCCTGCGCATCGAACCGCTGCATCGCCGACAGTCCCGCGGTAGTACTGATCGGGTTGGCAGAGAACGTTCCTGAGTGCGGGAAGAGGTAGCGATCCGACTGGGGGTTGAGCACGTCCATCACCTCGGCACGACCTGCGATCGCCCCCATCGGGAATCCACCACCGATGAGCTTGCCAAGTGCGGTCAGGTCCGGCTTCTCGTGAAAGCGCGTCTGCATGCCGCCGAATTCTGAGCGGAAGGTGATGACCTCATCGAAGACGAGCAGGACGCCATGTTCAGCGGTCCACTCGCGCAGAGTTCGTACGAAGTCCTCGTTTGCAAGGGTCAAGCCCACGCGGTGCGGCATGGGGTCGATGAGAACGCACGCGAGTTCCTTGGCATGTGCTTCAAGGATCGCGATAGCACGCTCGGTGTCGTTGAACGGGATGATCACGACATCGTGCAGCGCGGATTGCGGTGTGCCGTGAACGAGCGGAACACTTCGGGGCTTTTCCGTGCTCCCCCAGGTCTCCGGCTTGGGCGACTGGCTGACCTCGGCGTAGTCGTATCCGCCGTGATACGCGCCCTCGACCTTGGCGACTTTCGCACGCCCCGTGAAGGCACGGCTTGCCTTGACGGCAACCATCAGGGCTTCGGTTCCGGAGTTCACGAAGCGCAGCATGTCGAAAGCGGGGCTCCGGGAGCAGAGGTGTTCGGCGTAGGTCACCTCACTCTCGGTCGCCATCATGAAGCAGGAGCCGCGCCCAAGCTGCTCGCTGACGAGGCGCACGATCTCCGGATCGGCATGTCCGTGGATGAGCGATGCCATGTTATTGGAGAAGTCGATGCGCGTCACACCATCAAGGTCCGTCACGCGGCAGCCTTCGCCCTGGGCCGCATACGCCGGATAGGGAGACCGGAGAACGGTGTTCCGCGAGACGCCACCGGGCAGTACCTGCTGCGCGCGCCGGTAGAGATCAGCGCTTCGGGACATCTGCACATCAGTCTTCATGATGGCTCACCTGCGGGGAGCAGGCGGGCTGCGGTCTGCTCCTGGACGTCGTCGAATGTCACACCTCGAGCACACTCCACCAGGCGGAATCCCTTGTCGGTCACATCGATCACCGCGAGGTTGGTGTACACGCGATCGATGACGCCGACGCCGGTCAGCGGATAGCTGCAGGAGGACACAAGCTTCGGATCGCCGTGCTTGGTTGTGTGCTGCGTAATGACATACACCGACCGCACACCCGCAACGAGGTCCATCGCGCCCCCGACCGCGGGGATTGCTCCGGGCTCACCCGTGGACCAGTTGGCCAGATCACCGTTCTCGGCGACCTGCAACGCCCCGAGGACACAGAGATCGATATGCCCGCCGCGGATCATGGCAAAGCTGTCCGCGTGGTGGAAGTACGCCGCTCCCGGCATGGCCGTAACCTGCCGCTTGCCTGCGTTGATCAGTTCCGGATCACCATCACCCGGCTCCGGTGATGGGCCCATGCCGAGCAGACCATTCTCGGTGTGATAGATCAGCGTTCGATCATCAGGCACGAACCGGGCCACAAGTTCGGGGATGCCGATGCCGAGGTTGACGCAGGACCCGTTGGCGATGTCCTGGGCCAGACGCCGGGCCATCTCGTCGCGTGTCCACCCCACAGCTGGCGTTGTCTGGGTCATGGATATGTCACTCCGGCGGCAACGAGTTCGGACTCATGCACCGGCTCTGGCACATGCACGACACGGTCCACGAAGATGCCGGGTGTCACGATCGTCTCAGGATCCAGCGCCCCGGGTTCGACGACATCAGCAACCTGAACGATGGTGGTCGCTGCTGCCATGGCCATGGGGGGGCCGAAGTTGCGCGCCGTCTTGTTGTAGACGACGTTGCCGTGGCTGTCGGCGCAGCGCCCCTTGATCAGCGTGAAGTCGGCCCGCAAGCCATGCTCCAGCAGATACGCACGGCCATCGAATGTCCGCGACTCCTTGCCCTCGGCAAGCGGCGTACCAACGGCCGTGGCGGTGTAGAAGGCAGGGATGCCCGCGCCGCCGGCGCGAATCCGCTCGGCGAGGGTGCCCTGCGGCACGAGTTCCAGTTCAATCTTGCCGGCCCGGTACAGCTCCGGGAAGACGGTGGAGTTCGCCGTGCGCGGATAGGAGCAGATCGCCTTGGAGACGCGCTCATGCTTGATCAATGCCGCGAGACCGACTTCGCCGCTGCCGGTGTTGTTGCTGATGACCGTCAGGTCCCTGGCCCCCTGATCGATCAGCGCATGGATGAGCTCGACCGGGCTTCCGGCCTCGCCGAAACCGCCGATCATGACCGTCGCGCCGTCGAAGACGTCGGCGACGGCTTCACTCGCGCTGTCGGCACGTTTGTCGATCATCCCCCGCAGCCTGTCCCGCAGCCGCCGCCCATCGACATGCGTGCCGGAGCCTGGCCCGGCTTCTCGACACGGGTGTAGTCGAAGAGACCAGCTTCGTCGTAGAGCACACGATCCTCGTAGTCATCGAACCACAGCGCCTCGGGGTTGCGCCCCACGATGCAGACCTTGCCGCGATCGGGAGCACTGCCGGCGCTGCGGAGGAGCTTGAAGATCACCACGCCGTTCTCACTCCCGGGGAGGCCTGGGATGGGCTCGTTGGTGACCGAGCAGATCTCGGTCTTTCCCTTGTAGTGCGTGATCGACATGCGGGCGTGGGCTTCGATTCCGGACAAGCCGCGCTGGGACGTGTTCAGGATGTGCCAGGCCTTCTCCATCGGAATGTTGAAGGCGCGGTAGGCAACGATGTCGCGGCCGCAGAAGAAGTAGTGATTCTCGCCGCCGGCTCGCTTGAACTCGCGTTGCAGGATGCGGAGCGCATCCGGATCGTCGTTGATGCCCTTGATGATGGGGGCCTGATTCTCCACCGTGAGCCAGCCACGGGATGCGAGACCGCGCATTGCTTCACCGGTTGCCGGGATCCACTGCTTGAAGCCGTCGGCGTCCTCGATGTAGTTGCCGCTGTCGTCCTTTGCGAGGATCTCATCCGGATGCTCGAAGTGCAGCATCATGTGCAGACCGACCTGTGGGTACGTCTCGTGGAAACGATCCAGCATGTCAAGGAAGGTCGAGTCGAAGCGCTGCGGGAAGAACGCCATCTCCTTGGTTCCAACGCGAATCGATTCGACACCGGCTTCGGCGAGAGCCGCGAACCACGCGGCCAGCTTCGAGTTGTTCAGCACCATCGGATCACCACCGGACAGCAGGATCTCGCGCAGCTTCTCGCGACCACTCTCGGGGTGCACGCCGCCGTTGCGAGCGACCGCTTCGTTGTGCTCGACGATGTACGCAACGATGTCGGGGATCTGAGCAAGCCCCTTCTTGGCGACCGTGCCGTCCTTGCGTTCGATCTCCTTGCGCGCAATGAGCTCCTCGCGGTAGCAGAAGCGGCAGTGCGCCGAGCACGTCGAGACGACGTACATCAGGCCCATCTCGTACTTGTGCAGCAGACCCTCGACGGGGCTGTAGTCCATCTGGTTGCCGGGGTCCTCGGAGCCCTGCAGATCACCCGTCTCATCGGGGCTGGCCTTGACGATGCGGCTGATAGCGTCGCTGTTCTTCGCCAACTCGTAGTAGTGCCGCGTCATCTTGACGGGCATGCGGGTCTCGACATCGCGCTCGGTGCCCTTGAGCACCCGCAGGCTCACGATCTCGTCGTCCGAGTAGAAGCCGAGGATGTCGTCGGGGGCCTTCTCGTTGAAGAAGGGTGAGAGCCCGTTGATGATCTCGCGCTGGTACTTCGTATCCACGACAGAGTCGAGGAAGGCCTGCTCGCGGGCTGTCGGGGTGTGCTGCTGACGCTGGATCATCGAGGTGGACTCCGATCGTTGGACGAATCACGTTGGCTCACTCTGTAACAAAGTGTACACTTCGCCTGTTCGAGTGCAACAAAGTGACCGCGGAGTCCAGACATTGGGCATTCAGGACCTCATCGCGTCGGCACACGACCGGCTGACACCCACTGATCGGCGCATCGCCGAGGCGGTCCTCGACAATCCGACCCTGCTCGCCTTCGGAAGCGTCTCCGACCTTGCCGAACAGATCGAGACCAGCCGCCCGTCCATCGTGCGTTTTGCGACGCGGCTCGGGTTCGACGGCTACACGGATCTCCAGGCGTGGGCCCAGGATCAGGTCTCGCGTCGCCTATCGCGTCCGAGTCAACGCATCCGCGAGCCGGACGCGACGCCACTACGCCGATCAATCGACGAGGCGATCGACACAGTCTTCGACTCACTCGAGGCGGAACGCCTGGATGCGATGGTGGGCCACCTGGTTGCCGCCCGACACGTGTGGGTGCTCTCGGGCGAGACTTCCATGGCTGGAGCGCACACGCTGCACAGTGGACTGTCGATGCTGCGCGCCAATGTGCGGCTCGTTGTGGAACAGTCGGTCGGACGCGATCTTGCGGGAGCCTCGGAGGATGATGTCGCGGTCGTGTTCGACTTCGTGCGCTATCGGCGGCATTCGATCACGGCGGCACGTGCACTGGCCCACCGCGGCGTCAGCATCCTCGCGATCACCGATGGTCCGCTGTCGCCGCTGGCGCCACTCGCCGACGTCTGGTGCCAGGTCACCGTCCCGGCGGTCGGACCGTTCGACAGCGGAATTCCCGCGGTTGTGGCAGCAGAACTGATGGTCTCCGCAGCGGCACGACGCCTTGGAGACACCGCTCGTGAACGCATCGACGCGCTTGAGGCCCTGTGGCAGTCCACCGGGACATTCCTCGAGGATGCCGGCCCCTGACCGAACACCGCGGAGCCCCGAGCCGAGCTGTGCAACTGGATCCTCGACCGCTTGCGGCGCTCCCGCTCTTGCATCTGTATCAGCGGCCGAGTCGTGCGGTCAGCACATCTTCCTGCATGCCGGGCCCCCTGGGACACTGGCGAGTTCGAACGAGCTCCCCGAACAACGTCGCGAACTGCTCGATCGCCGAGCCGCGACGTCCAGGCTCACGCTCGATCACGAGTGTGTTTCGGTCCACCTCGACCTGACACGACGCGAGTGTCGCCAGCACAACGTTGCGGCAGTACTCCGGGTCCACATACCCGGCATCGGAGTCGCCAAAGTATGGCTGCACCGTGGACACGCCCTGCGTCGGATGCACGGCGGGGGGTGCGGGATCGCTGACGAGGAGCGAGAAGGCGAGGATCCCGACGGCACTGGTCATGCCACCGACGAAAGCCACCAACGCGTACGACACGGCCGTGCGATATGCCAGAACGTGCTTCATCTCTGCTCCATCTCCTCTCCGCCCCGGGACCCGCCACTGACCACGTGGCAGAAGCGTGTCCGATATCCCCTGTCTTCCCTACACCACCACCCACATGCGGATGGTGTATCACACAAATACAGCAGATTTACTGTATGCCAAGGATGACCTACAGCAAAACTGCATAATCGGTCGAGTATGCTTCCAGGTGTGCCGAAGGCAACGAGAGCGTGATGGGAGACAGCCGTGAAGGGTCTGATATTCACTGAGTTCCTGGCGTTCCTCCGCGAGCAGGGCGGCGAGTCACTCGCGGAGGGCATTATCGAGGCAGCTGGCGTGGAGGGGACGTACTCGGGCGTCGGCACCTACGACGTCGGCGAGCTGGAGGCACTGGTCGGCAGCGCATGCGAGCGTCTCGATCTGACACGCGACCAGGGACTGCGCATGTTCGGAGAGTGGGTCTTCTCATCGCTCGCGGCGAGCTACGGCACGATGCTCGAGCACATCAGCGGAACATTCGACCTGCTTCGGGTCCTCGATCGCGTGATCCACGTTGAAGTGCGCAAACTCGACCATCTCGCCGAGCTCCCGAGCTTTGACGTTCTGGTCGATACACCCGACCGGATGGAGCTTCATTACAGCAGCACCCGCCGCATGTCGGCCCTCGCCCTTGGATTGATGCGCGGCTGCATCGCATACTTCGGCGAGGAGCTGGACGCGACCATCATCTCGACATCGGAGGACGGACAGGAGGCAACCTTCGTCGTGCAGCGGAAGGCAGCGTGATGGCGGTCCATCCGAGTGACAACCCGGACGTGCTTCAACGCGCACTGGAACGCGAACGCGCTGCGCGCAAGGAAACCGAAGCGCTGCTCGAGTCCAAGAGTCGCGAGCTGTTTGAAGCCAACGAGCGGCTGGCCGCCCGAGCCCACAAGGCGGATGTGGCCCTGACTGAGTCGCTTCAGACGCTGCGTGTGGCACTGCGGGCTGCATCGCTCGGTGTCTGGTCCTGGTTCGTTGGATCGGAGGAGATCGAGCTCGACGACGGTCTCGCAAACCTGCTGGCGTATGGGGACACGGGACTGTCACTCCGCTTGGACGCATGGCTTGCAGATCTCGGTCCACAGGCGGCACCTTCTTTCCGCGATGCGCTGGACCGATGTGCTGCGGGAGCGGATGCCGAGTTCGTTCTCGAGCACCAGTTCGGTGCCGGTCGGGTTCTCCGCACCCGCGGCGCGGTCGTCTCACGAGATGAGAAGAGCGTGGCTGCGCGTCTGGTTGGTGTCGTCCAGGATGTCACCGAGCAGAAAAAGGCTGTGCGAGAAGCGGGGGACCGTGCAGCGGCGCGGGCTCGGACGACGCGCCTGTTCTCCCTCGACGAAATGGCATCCACACTCGCGCACGAACTGAATCAACCACTGGGCTCGATCGCCAACTACAGCGATGTCATTCAGCGCAGACTCGCCGCGGTCGCCATCACGGACGACGCCATCATCGAGGCAGCTGGACGCATCGCCGACCTGTCGCGCCGCTCGGGCGACATCGTCCGCGGCATTCGCTCGCTGCTGCGTCCGGCGACGGGCCCGGCGACGCAGGTTCTGCTTGCGACCGTGCTGGATCACGCGATCGAAGCGGTGGATCTGCCCCATGTCGCGCCGCACATCTCACTTGATGTCTGTCAGACCACGGAGTCGCTGCTGGTGTCGTGCGACCCCGTGCTTGTGGAGCAGGTGTTGGTGAATCTTGTTCGCAACGCGGTGGAAGCCATCGGTGATACGGATGAGCCAGAGGGCACGATCCGCATTCGTGCGCAACGCGATGGGTCGATGATCCGCGTCGAGTGCGAGGATTCCGGCCCCGGCCTCGCGCCTGATCAGGCCCCGGATGACATTTTCCACGCGTTTCACACCACGAAGGAGAACGGCATCGGGCTCGGCCTCTCTATCTGCCGTTCGATCGTACAGGCCAGTGGCGGCGACATTGGATGTGAGCCGCTCGATCGGGGCTGTCGCTTCTGGTTCACCATGCCTGCAGCGGAGGCCGTCTCGTGAGCACACGCGTGGTTTACATCATTGACGACGACGAAGACATGCGCAGGTCGATCGCGATGCTTCTCGAGTCGGTCGGGCTCTCCGTCGTCGCATGCGAATCCCTTGATGCATTCGAAGCGTGTTACGACGAGCAGAACGCCGGCTGCGTCCTTGCGGACGTCCGCATGCCGCGGCGGAGTGGACTCGAGCTCGTCGGCACCTTCACCAACCCGGCGAATCCTGTCCCTCTGATCATGATCAGCGGACATGCGGATGTACCGATGGCGGTCGGAGCCGTCCGGGACGGCGCTTTCGACTTCTTCGAGAAACCGTTCAGCGGACAGACACTGATCGACCGTGTCAACGCTGCGCTTGATGCGGAGCGCCTCCGCCGCAGGCAGCGCACGCACATCATTGATCTGAGGCGGAAGTTCGCGTCCCTCACCCAACGCGAATGGCAGGTGCTGAAGTTGCTCATGGATGGAATGTCCAGTGCTGATGCCGGCAGTGCACTGTCCCTCAGCCCCCGCACGATCGACATGCATCGCTCGCGCATACTCAGGAAGACGGGAGCAAGCTCGTTGGTCGAGCTCGTACGCATGGCGACGGAGCTGCAGGACCAAGACCGGGCGTATGAGGCATCGCCGCCGGCGACCATGTGATCACTCGCCCAGCGGGACGCCGTGATCCGCCCAGAGCTGGTGGAAGGCTCCCCGCCAGGCGGCAGTCGTTTGACGAAGTCCAGTCCTTCCTTCGCCGAGTGTGGCACGACCGCGAGCGACGGCGCATCGTCAGTGAGAAGATCCGCGGGCTCGAGGCGTCCTACGAGGTTCTCATTGAGCCCGAGTAGGGTCCCTGTTCAGCCTGCGTCGAGTTGCTCCAGCCACGCGAGCAGGTCATCTGCGCTGCGCTGTCCGCGAAGCACGGCGATCTGCTCGCCGTCTCGAAGTGCGTACGTCATCGGAATGCCGCGGCTTCCGAGATACCGCTCGGCCAGCTCACCCTGCCGATCCACCTCGACATGCGTCACGACAAACGTGGGGTCTTCGAGACGTGCGATGACAAGGCCGTTGTTGAGTGCATCGAGCTTGTATTGCTGACATGGTGCACACCGATCGGCGGTCGCGAACGCGATCACGATGCGTCCATCGGCGTCCTCGACGGCCCGGTCCAGACTCGGGCCTTCGGCGATGACGGCCGGCAGCGGCACTGTTTCGCGAGCAACGATGAAGCCCGTCTCCGGATCGTACGCATGGTCCACCGTCAGGCGGTCCATCCACGCTTGTGTCGCTGGAGGCGGATCCTGCCGCTGCTGCATGGAGGTGGCCTCCGAATCTGGATCCGTGGTGGTGCAGCCGATGCCAGCAAGGCACAACGCAATCGTGCTCAAGATGATCTTGTTCATGGTGCGGCATTGTTGGAGGACGGCGGACCGGGGTCTACGGACGGGTCACCAGCCGGCACTTCCGGGTATTCCCTTGAATGGCCCGGCAAGGTCCGAGGTGATCCAGCCGCTGTAGAAGCCGCCGGGCTGCGGCGTGACGCGTTCATCGCCGACATAGCACGCTTCCATGGGCCCCGCGTAGAACGAGTACCACCCTGCGTAGGCGCGGAAGCGTGCTGACGGACTCGGGTAGGCGAACCCGACCTTGGGTGCTCGCTGTCCGTCCACGACCACGTCGTAGTACACAGCCTGGCCCTTCCACTCGCAGAAGGACGTCTCACCCGCCGCTTCAAGCAGATCCTCCCGTACGTCAGCAGGGGGGATGTAGTAGACCGGGGGATGGCTCGTCTCCAACACCTTCACCGCACGCCGGGAGGTCGCGACGTCCACGCCGGCGAAGACGATGCGGACAGATCGCGACTCAACCTCGATCGCCGGGGGACGCGGAAAGTCCCACACACTCCGTTGACCTGGACCGACAGGATCAGGCTTGGGTCGTGGCAACATGGCGGGCTCCTCCGAGATGCGATTGCGCTCCAAGACCTCACTACAGGAGTGCATTCGCCGGGGCCAGAGCCAGGGATTCAGTTGCGCGACAGGGCCTCGCTCTGGGCGACAAAGTCATCACCCTTCCACTCGGTGTCCTTACGGACCATCTCGCGCTCAGCACGCGCCGCGGCCTTGGCCTCGGCCTGCATGCGCACGAGCTCCGCGTGTGTTGTGAAGTAGGCAAGACTCTTGCCACGAAACTCTTCGATGCTCGTGAAGCCGTGCTTATCCATGAATGCGCTGAGCTCATCGCAGAGCTGCTTGACGAGGCCGTAGCCGAACTTCATGACGCCGGTACACACCTGTACGGTCTGTGCGCCCATCAGGATGAACTGCGCAGCATCGCTGCCGGTCTCGATTCCGCCGATGGCGCTCAGTGAGCGATCGTCGTACGCTCCGCTGACCGCGAGTGCGTCTCCGTTCGTCACCACATGGCCGCTGTTGCCGCCATACATCATGGTCCCGAGCTCCATGACCATGCGCAGCGCGATCGGCCGCACTGCCTTGCAGGAGTAACCACCCGGAACGGAATAGCCCTCGACGGTGGGCTCGGGCCGAAGTGTGTCCAGATCCACAGCCATCACCGAGAGGATGGTGTTGATGGCCGAGACACCTTCACACCCGGCCCGCAGGGCGGCGCCCGCCGGTTCGGCGATGTGCGTGATGTTCGGCGTCATCTTGGCCCAGACAGGGATGGTGGCGACATCGTTGACCCAACCACAGACCTCCTCGAGGATCTCGGGGCACTGTCCCATGGCCGCTCCCATGCGCCGCTCGGGCAGGCCGTGTGGACAGGAGAAGTTGAGCTCGAAAGCATCGACGCCTACCTCCTGCGTCCGCTCGACGATCTCCTGCCATGCGTCCTTCCGATACTCCTCCATGATCGAGGCGATCAGAATTCCATCTGGGTACTTGTCCTTGATCGCGCGGAACTCATCGAGCCACGTCTCGAAGGGCCGATCGCTGATGAGCTCGATGTTCTCCCAGCCGTAGATCTCGCGGCTCTCATCGCCGCGCAACCGCGCGTACCGCGGCGCGACGTTGGTCACGTGCGAGGCCTCAAGGCTGATGGTCTTGGCGATGACCGCGCCCCACCCTTCATCGAAGGCCTTCGAGATGACGTTGCCATTGGTGCCGGGGGGACCGGAGCCGATGACGAAGGGGTTCGGGAGTCGAAGACCATCAACTGTGATACTCAGGTCGGCCATAGCCGCGTTTCCTTCCGTCTGGACGCAATCTCAAAAGGCTGCTTGATCAGGCGCAGAGCTCAGGCGCCGAAGTGGGTCGGTTTGCGTTGCAGGAACTGGCCGTGCGCCGGCGCATCGGTCAGCGCCCCATCACGCACATGGACGCGCCCGCGGACGGTGACGAGTTCACACCGTCCGCGCCGGGGCCAGCCCTCGAATGCGTTGTAGTCCACGGCGGAGTTGGACGTTGCCGCACTGAAAACGCTCTCGTGATTCGGGTCGTACAGGACCAGGTCGGCATCGGATCCGACGGCAACCGTGCCCTTGCGCGGATACAAGCCGAAGAGCCGTGCAGCCTGGGCTGAACAGGCATCCACCATGGTGTGCAGGTCGATCCGTCCCTCACACACACCATGTGTATGCATGAGATCAACCCGCTCCTGCACGGATGGGATCCCATTGGGAATCTTCGTGAAGTCTGACTGCCCCATGATCTTCTGTCCCGCGAAGTCGAACGGCGCATGGTCGGTTCCGACGGTCGCGATCTCCCGGGCACGGATCGCATTCCAGAGCGTGTCCTGATTGGACTTCTCGCGGAGCGGAGGCGACATCACGTACTTCGCGCCCTCGAGCCCGTCACGCTCGGCATACGTCCTGTCGAGGACCAGATGGGGGGCGACGGCTTCGATCCACACGTTGACGCCCCGCAGCCGGGCATCGATGGCAGCGCGGACCGCTGCCGCGCATGACGTGTGCACCGCGTAGACGTGTGCACCGGTGAGCTCGGCGAAGGTACAGAGGTGATGCACGCCCTCGGCTTCCACCTGCACCGGCCGGGAGGGTTCGTGCCACTGCGGACCTGTCTTCCCGGCAGCGATCAGCGCACGCTGCATCGCATCAACCGCCACGGCGTTCTCGCAATGGGCGGTCGTGATGACGCCCAGTTCCGATGCCATCGAGAGCAGTTCAAAGAGCTCTTCGTCGCCGAGATCGAGCGCACCCTTGTACGCCAGGAACACCTTGAATGAGGCGACACCGCGCTTGACGATCTCACGAAACTGCGCCCGGATGTGCTCTTCGAACCGGACAACGCCCATGTGGAACGTGAAGTCCACCGACGCCGTTCCCGCGGCCTTGCCGTGCCACTCCTCGAAGGCCGCAAGCGGCTCGTCGGTTGGTCCCGGGCAGACCATCTCGATGAGTGTCGTTGTCCCGCCGGCGAGCGCTGCCCGCGACACGGTGTGCCAATCATCCTTGGCGTGCGTGCCCATGAATGGCAGGTGGACATGCACGTGCGGGTCGATGAAGCCGGGAAACAGGTACTTGCCATCACCGTCGATGATCTCGGTATCGGAGAGGACCGACGACCGCTCGATCCGCGGCTCGATCCGGGTAATCGTCTCCCCTTCGACCAGAACGTCGGCACGATAGTCTTCCGCCGCGGTGATGACTCGAGCGTTGGTGATCAGCAATGACATGGCTCAGGCAACGTTCCGTGTGATGGCGATATCGAGCACCTTGACGGCGAATTCACAGTCTTCCCTGGTAATGCACATGGGCGGCTTGATGCGAAGGACATTGCCGAACAGACCACCCTTGCCGACGAGCAGACCAAGATCTTTGGCCGTTTCGAAGACGGCCCCGGTCAACGCACCGTCGGGCTCCTTCGTCTGTGCGTCCTTGACAAACTCGAGACCGAGCATCAGTCCCTGACCCCGCACATCGCCAATCACAGATGCGTGGCGTTGACGAAGATCCTCGAGGCCCTGCTTGAGGTACCCGCCGACCTCCAGTGCATGCTGCTGGATATCGTCAACGCCACGCATCTGTGATTGGCGATGTGCGGGGTCAGGGACTGATGCTCGGTCTCGAGTTTGTCAAGGACGCACAGACG
>JBCBTA010000032.1:0-14287 GCA_039818905.1 Planctomycetota bacterium | reverse complement strand
GCGGCGGCGGCGGCGGTGGCCGCGGCGGCTGGTAAGCCTCCACTCCAACCACAAAACCCGCATTCTCTCAGGGCTGCCCGACCTCGGGCGGCCCTTTTTCATGCGCACTTCCCCCATCTCCACACGCGGAAGTTGGGCTCGGTTTTGCACTTGTATCGATTGCCCGGACCTTGACCCCCTCTCGTTCGGCGGTAGGGTTCGTGTGGGTCAGCACAGGGCCCGCGCGCCGGTGAGTCCGGTCGCACTTGGGAATGTGGGAGACGGAGAATGGGTTGCAAGCAGCGCCTGTTGGGCGTTGTGTCTGCCGTTGTGGTGGCGGCTGGCACAGCCGAGTGCGCGCACGCTGAGATACTCTGCCTCGACGGGCTGAGTGCCAACGTGGAAGCATTCGAGTGGCTCGACGACAAATCGACGGGCATCAGTGACATGTCTGATGGCACCGCCAGTGCCTTCGGTCTCGTCGCACATGCCCTGGCGGATCGGGAGACCTCGTTCTCCAGGGCTCGCGCCTTCGCCAACCATGGATACCTCGAGGTCTGGGGCATCAACAACGGCCTCTACAGCGACGCCGGGGCCGATTCCTCCAGCGGCCAGGCCATCGCCCACGCCTCATTCCTGGACAACCAGGTCGTGGTGGACAAGGGCGACTTCGAGACCGAAGCCACGGGCGGCACATTCATGGCGTGGTTCAAGATCCAGCGCGGCGTCACGCTCAACGTGGATGACGGCGAAGCCGGACCCGCGCTTGCCCAGCTCGCCGGCGGCATGAACATCTTCGTCACCATCGGCGGTGCCGACACCCAGCCGGAAGGCAAGCCCTACGGCGGAACGTGGTTTCGACCTGGCGTCGGCCAGCCGATCCAGGAGCCGGACGTGGCGTCCGACGGACTCATCGGCGTCCCCGTTGACTACACCTATGGCGAAGCGTTCACCATCGCCGCGATGGCCACGCTCAACCTGATCTCGACCATCCAGGACGGCACGGACGTCCCGATCGATGCCGACTTCGGCGCCGATCCGGCCTTTCAGTGGATGGGCATCACGGAGCTCGACGGGCAGGACGAGGGCGTCACCGTGAGTTCACCGTGCAATCACGACTGGACGGTCGGCGTCGTTCCGGCCCCGGGCCCCGCAGCGCTGCTCATTGCTGCGATGCCTCTTGGCCTTCGCCGTCGTCGGTGATGATCACTCCTCGAGACGGAGCGTCTCGAGCAGTGTCGCGGCGCCAGGCTCGTCTGGCGTCGGCAGATCGAGCACGGCACACTCGCCGGTGCGCAGGCGCACGGGTGCGCCCGTCGGACCGTCAACGAGCACGCCAACGAGCATCTCCAGCTGTGGATTGTGCCCGACAAGCATGACGCCATCGTGCTCTGCGCTTCGCGCGAGCACCTGGAGGACCTCCAGCACATCCGAAGCGCTGTGGCCAAGGCCGAGCACATGCTCGAGGCGCACCTCGCAGCTGAGCTCCTCGGCGATGATCTCGGCGGTCTGCACCGCGCGGACGCGCCCGGAGCTGTAGATGACTTTGGGTGGTGGCCGGAACGACGCCACGCGTCCGGCGAGCCAGCGCGCCTGGCGCTCGCCGCGCTTGCGCAACTGACGATCCTCGTCCCGTCCGGACGGAGAGTCAGGCTGAGCCTTGCCATGCCGGGTGATGTACAGGCGCAACGGAATCCCTCTGGACCGATCAACTCTTCGCCGACTCTAGTCTACTCGACGGGGAGCGCTTCGGGAGTCGCCGCCTCCCCATCTCTTTCGATGACAAGTGAGGCGACCGCGTCGTCCATCGCCGCCGCTCGCAGGCTCCAGCGGTATGGCCGGACGGCGCCTGACACACCCTGGCGGACCGAGGCCCAGTGCGCGCCGTCCCGGCGCAGATCATCGAGTGTCGCGAGGCCCGCCGCGATCGTGTCAGGCGTGCCTGCGTGAAAACACCTATCGATCGGGCCGAGCACTTCGGGATACGCCAGCCGCCGGGGGACGAGCGGGACCACGCCGCAGGCTGCTGCTTCGACCGCGGCGATACCAAAGAACTCGTGAGCCGCCGCCGAGACGAACACGTCGCTTCGCCGGAGCACCGCCAGGTACTCCGCTCGGGTCGGCTGCTCCCCCCACGCATCGATGTGGGGCGCGAAATCCCGCCTGGCAGTCTCGAATGCGGCGGGCTGCTCGCGGAACGCCTGCCCGATCACCGAGAGTCGGCAGTCGCGCCCCGACTGCAGGAACCGTCGCACACCCTCGAAGAAGACCTCGGGGCACTTGTCATGCTCCCACCGCGCAGCCCACAGCACGTGCAACGGCCGCTTCGCTGCGGCTGGACTCGGTTCGGCATCGAACAGCTCGTCGGCAATGCCCGGCGGCTCGATGCGCGACGTGATGCGATCCGTGAGACCTGTCAGCGTCGGTTCCGGCATCCGGGACAGCAGATCCTGCGCACCATCGAGAAATGTGTCTCGGTTGTGAGCCGAGTTGAACCATGCGACATCCGCCGCGAGCGCGGACGTGACGTTCGTCATCGCGTAATGCAAGTCACGCTGCGGGTCGGCTGCCTCCTGCGTCGGATACGCAAACTGGTTCTCGTGGAAGTACACGACTGACGGCAGCTCTCGAATGTGCCTCGGCGCCAGACCGCGCAGCTCGGCGAGCGAGAGCATGTCCGTTGTCCACAGGACGTCCCACCGCTCGCCGACGCGCTGGTCGAGCTCCCGGGCAAATGAAGCAGCCGCGTGGCGCATCCGCCACTTCCAGTGCCGTCCCGGCAGACGGAGCACCGTAAAATCATGACAGGAGTGGTCCACCCAGCCGTCGAGCATGGCCCGATGCGACCCGCCATCGAATGGGTTGAGCGCGCAGATCCGCAGCTGACGCATCATCGTGGCCGCAGCGTGGCAATCGGCAGATCATGGCGAATCATCGTCGCACCGTAGCTATCGCGAACGATGAGAGACAGTGCGGGCTCGGGCGCGTCCCACTGCACTTCGATCACGCCGTAGTTCGCGTCGAAGAATGGCGTTCCGACGCGGTGCCGGTTGATCTCGTTGGTCCAGGTGCGCGGGCTGTTGAGCGAGCTGCTGGTGATGTCATGCATCGGATATCCAACCACCGACGTGCGCTGTACCGAGAGTTCCGCGCTGTGCCGGTCGCCCGAGATGAAGACAACGCCGCGAGCACGGGTGTCGCGCAGCAGATCGAGCATCCGTTGACGCTCGCGCGGAAAGTTGGCCCACTTCTCGTAGCCATGATCCTCGGCCACGAATTGGATCGACGTCGCAATGATGCGCACATCGGCAGGGACCTGGAGCTGCTCCTCCAGCCACGTCCACTGCGTCTCACCCAGTATGGTCGCCGCACGATCATCGTTCGGCGCATAGGTCCCGGGACGACCCGCGCCAGTCGTTGGATGTTGCGTCTTGTGCTTCAGGGGTGATCGAGAGGTGCGCGTGTCCAGCAGGATGACCTGCACGCGCCGGCCTTCGGGCCCGAAGACCTTCGCGTTATACACGCCCGGAGTGCGCCGCCGCTCCGACTCCCGCGGCTCGCCGAAGAAGTCGAGGAAGATGCGCTGCGACTCCGCTTTCTTCGGAAACTCGGCCCCGGCGTCGTTCCTGCCGTAGTCGTGATCATCCCACGTCGCGAGCACCATGCAGCGCTCGCGAAGGGCGGCGTAGCCCCGAACGGCCCCGAGCTTGGCGTATTTGCCCGCCAGCACGCCCATGTCTTCGGTGTCGCCATAGATGTTGTCGCCGAGCAGAATTGTGAGGTCGGGGTTCTCCTCACCGATCGCATCCCAGATGTCGTGCGGCCCCTGCACCTTGAAGCAGGAGCCGAAGACGATCTTCGAGACCATGGCGGGCGCCGGGACGACGGGCGGTGGCGCCACCGTCGGCTGCTGCGCCACGACCGGAAGGATGAAGACCGCAAGTCCGATGAAGGCGAGCAAGATGCGATACATGAGCGGGACCTCCCCGCGGAAGCCTACCGCACCAGTCGCGTCTGCTCGAATGCCGCGCGCCAGCCGAACCAGAAGGCACGCTGCGCTGCGACACGATCCAGCACCGCGCCGTCCGCGGCCCGCAGGCCATCCTCGGTGACGGTCCACGTCCGGCCCGCAGCATCCTGGGCCGTCGCGTCGCCGTCGTAGCGCTCGACGGTCAGTTCCCCGATCTCGTACGCCCGGTTTGCGCCGGATCGATCCGTGAGAATCACGATGCGGGCATCGCCCATGCGATCGTGGTGGATCGGGTTGGTGCGCAGGAACTCGGTATCGAACGCGGCGGGATCCGATCCGTCCGGCAGGACGATGCCGAGGATCTCGTGCTTGTTGGGCAGACGCGTGTCGAGATCGGGCACAGTGAACATCAGCTCATCGGTCGCGAAGTAATCGCGATACGCCTCGCCCTCGTCGTAGTTCCGCTCGTAGCCAGTCTCGAGGGACAACACCGTCGTCCCCGGGTGACGACGCTTCCATTCGCCCCACGTCGTCGTCACCACGGCGCGTCGCGGCAGACGAATCGGCGGCTCCGCGTCGGCCAGCGGCCCGATGACCGGCTCGCCCCAGATCGTGTTCCAGAGCGACTGCGTCGCCTTGTCGTACATGAGCTTGTTCGAGCGATACAGGAACCCGCTGGTCCCGAGGGCATGCGCGACTCCATCGACGGTGGTTTCGTACAGGATGACCGTGCCGCAAAGTGTGCAGTAGACACCGGCAACGTCCACGCCGCCCACTTTGTCAACGAACATCTCATGCCACGCGAGGATCCGCTTGGGATAGGCACGGGCATCGCCGTTGATCTCAAGGCCGAAGACGACGTTCGAGTCATCGAGGTACGCCGCACGCTTGGCATCGACCATCGTCGGCTGGCGCAGCGGCGGGATGCCATCTTGCCCAACACCACCCCACACGACCTCGTCGAGACGGATGCGCGATGTGCGTTCGGGGTCGAAGTAGCCACGAAACGCACCATCGAGCCTGCCATATATCGCGGACTTGAACGACGCATAGTCGTCGGTGACCACCGGCTCCGATGACCACACGTACCGCCACCATGCGCCGAAGTCGCGCCCGAAGTCCTGGCCGGTCTGCTCCTGAAGCAGCTCGACGATCGCATCGGAGACGACATCACCGCGATCCCAGCCGCGCAGACGCATCGTCTCGATCATCATCGGGAGGTACGAGGGCTGCCAGCTTGAGCGAATCGCCGCGAACTCCGATGCTCCCTCGCTCATCGTGAGCGCAAGAAAGTCGTCGGTCGTCGCCTGCCGTGGCGGAATGGCGTCGATGGCCCTGCGGAAGCTGGCGCGCTGCTGCTCGGCCGTGGCCGGTGGTGGCGCGACGGGCGATTGGAGCACCGTCACACTCCCCACGATCGCAATGAGGATCGCGCCCAGCAGGACGGTGATCGAAATCGCTCGCGGCAGCTTCACGCCAACCAACATACCGTCGCCGCTCCGGTATTCCCCCAATGTCGTCGATACACTGGACACCATGGAGCCCAAGCCCGACAGCGCCATTCCCGCCATTCGCGTCGTCATGATGCCAAGGGACGTCAACGCGCAAGGGTCGATCTTCGGCGGCGTGCTGCTCTCATTGATCGACCAGGCGGCCTTCGTCGAGGCGTTGCGGCAGTCGTCGCGGCGCTACGTCACCGTGGCCTTCGAGGGCGTCGAGTTCCACAAGCCGGTGCTCGTGGGTGACGTCCTGAGCCTGTGGGCGAAGACGACCCGGATCGGCCGGACCAGCGTCCGCGTGCACGTCCGGGTCATGGCCCAGCGCGAGACGGTCAGCAGCGAGATCACCGTCACCGAGGCGGACGTCGTTCTGGTCGCCGTTGACGCCTCCGGCGCCCCCATCCCCGTTGGCGACTGACAGCATCGGATCACATCAGTGCACCACATCGAACTGCTGACAACCGGCGGCACCATCGAGAAGACCTACGACGAGGCGTCGCAGGAGCTTGCCAACACCAGTTCGATCGTCCCTCGCATGCTGCGGCGACTGAAGCTGCCACAGACCCAGATCCATGTGCGCGAGCTGATGCACAAGGACAGCTTGTCGCTGACGGATGCCGACCGCCAGCGGATCGTGCAGACCGCCACCATGGGCGTGCAGCTGACCAAGTCCATCGTCGTGCTGCACGGCACGGACACGCTGAGCGACACCGGCGAGCTGCTGCACGGCGCGCTGGGTGACAGCGGCGCAACCATCGTGATGACGGGCGCCATGCGTCCGTACGAGATGAAGCGGAGCGACGCCCTGCAGAACCTCACCGAGGCCCTGCTGGCATCGACACTGCTGTCGCCGGGCGTCTACTGCGTGATGCACGGCCAGGCCCTGCGCTTCCCCGGCGTCAGGAAGGACGTCGATCGGGGCACGTTCATCAGCACGTGAGCGTGCGCTGAACCGCAGAAAAGGAAAGCACCCGCGCCGGAATCGACGCGGGTGCGGATGTGTGTCAGGGATGTCGCAGGCGGGCTCAGTTGCCGCCGCTGACCTCGCTGGATGCATCACCGATGAGGATGTCGCCCATCTCGACGGCGATGCGAGTGGCCGGCTCGTCCGGCTCTGCGCCCAGCGCCTCGGCCGCCTCGGCGGCTTCGGCCAGCATCGACTCCTCGTCCGCCGTCTCGCCCACGGGCGGCTCGGCCAGATGCGAGATGTCCATGTCCTGGTACGCCCGGAAGCCCGTGCCCGCAGGGATCAGGTGACCCAGCAGCACGTTCTCCTTGAGGCCGACCAGCTCGTCGGACGCACCCTTGAGCGACGCCTCGGTAAGCACCTTGGTCGTCTCCTGGAAGGACGCTCCGGAGAGGAAGGACTCGGACTGCAGCGACGCCTTGGTGATGCCCAGAAGCAGCGTGCGGCCTGTCGCCGGACGCGCCTTCTTCGCCTTCGCCGGATCCTTGCCCTCGGCCTCCGCCTTGGCGTTGGCCTCCTTGATCTCGGCCTTGCTCACCAGCGCGTTCAGCGGCAGTGACGTACCGCCCGGATCAGAGATGCGACCCATCTCCGCGATGTCCAGGTTCTTCGTCCGGAAGACGAAGCGATCGACCACCTCGTGCGGCAGCAGATCCGTGTCACCCGGGTTCTCCACGCGGATCTTGCGGAGCATCTGAGCCAGAATGACCTCGATGTGCTTGTCATTGATGGTCACGCCCTGGGCACGGTAGACGTTCTGCACCTCATCGAGCATGTACGCGTACAGCGCATCCTCACCCTTGATTCGCAGAATGTCGTGCGGGTTGAGCGGACCGTCGATAAGCGGATCACCCGCGATCACCCGGTCGCCGGAGTGCACCAGCAGGTGCCGATCCTGCGGCACGTGATGGTCTTCTTCCAGACCGGAGTCGGAGATGACGCGGATGGTCATCTTGCCCTTACGCTTGTCGGAGTGGATCTCGACGGCGCCGGAGATCTTCGACATGACGGCCGGCTCCTTGGGGATCCGTGCCTCGAAGATCTCGGTGACGCGGGGCAGACCACCGGTGATGTCGTGCGAACCCGCCGAGCCGCGCGGCTGACGTGCAAGCATTCGGCCGGCCTTGATCTCCTGACCGTCGGTCACTTCGATACGCGCCTTGGCGGGCAGGTAGTGGAAGTCGAGGATCGCGCCGTTCTTGTCAACGATGTTGATCGCTGGGTGCTTCTCACCCTTGTGCTCGATGACCAGCAGCGCCTTCTGGCCCTGACCGGCATCCTCCTCGCGAACAGTCTCGTTCAGCTCGATGTCAACGAACTGCACGACGCCGTCCTTCTCGGCGAGAATCGGCACACGGTGCGGGTCCCAGCGCACCAACTGCTGACCCTTCTTGGCCTCGTCGCCCGGACGCACGACGATCTCGGCACCGTACGGCACCTTGTACTTCTCGAGCTCGCGCCCGCGGTTGTCCAGTAGGGCAACCTCGCCGTTGCGCTTCAGTGCGGTGAGGACTTCCTCGTCATCCTCGTTGGTGACGAGCACCTCGCGACAGTCACGCAGTTCGACCGTGCCGCCCATGGTGGCGCGGACGTCGGTCTCGACCAGCTTGGTCGTGGCGACGCCGCCCGTGTGGAACGTTCGCATCGTCAGCTGCGTACCCGGCTCACCGATCGACTGTGCGGCGATGATGCCGACGGCCATGCCCGGCTCGACCATCTTGCCCGTCGAGAGATCCATGCCGTAGTCCAGCACCGAGCAGCCGAGACGGGCCTCGGACGTCAGCGGCGAACGCACGACGACGCTCTCGATGCCGAGGTCCTCGATCTTGCGGGCCGCCTCCATCGTGATGACCTCGTTCTCGCGAACGATGATCTCGTCGGTGATGGGATTGATGATGTTGTTGCGGCTGATGCGACCGAAGATGCGGTCACGCAGCGGCACGTCGATCTCCTCACCCTTGTAGATCGCTCGCTTGACGATGCCGCGCTTCGAACCGCAGTCGTACTCACTGATGATGACCGACTGGGCCACGTCGCACAGCTTGCGCGTCAGGTAGCCGGAGTCGGCCGTCTTCAGCGCGGTGTCCGCCAGGCCCTTTCGGGCGCCGTGCGTGGACGAGAAGTACTCGAGCACGCTCAGACCCTCGCGGAAGTTCGCGCGAATGGGCGTCTCGATGATCTCGCCCGACGGCTTGGCCATCAGGCCGCGCATGCCGGCGAGCTGCTGCATCTGGCTGACGTTGCCGCGTGCGCCGGAGTCGGACATGAGGAAGACCGGGTTGAGATAGTGACGACCCTCGCCGCTCTCGATCGGCTTGTAGGCACCCGTCGAGGGATCGCGACGGTCCTTCTTCAGCGTCTCGATGAGGCTCTTGGTCACCTGCTCACGGCAGTGCGCCCAGATGTCCAGCAACTGGTTGTAGCGCTCACGCTCGGTGATGATGCCGCGCTCGTAGTTCTTGCGGACGCGGTCGGCCTTCTTCTGCGACTCGGCCAGAAGATCCGTCTTGGCCTCCGGCACGCGGAGATCATTGATGCCGAAGGAGATGCCCGACAGGGTTGACCAGCGGAAGCCGATCTCCTTCAGGCGGTCGAGCAGATCGATCGTCGAGGCGCGGCCGCAGTACGCGTACGTATCGTCGATGACGCGGGCCGACCCCTTCTTGCCGAGGGCGCAGTTGTAGAACGGCATGCCGTCGTGCAGGATCTCGCTGAACAGGACGCGACCGGGCGTCGTCACGACGCGACGGTTCTTCTCCAGCGGCTCGGGGTTGCCCTTCTCCTTGGTGATCTGCTCCGTGAAGCCGTCGAGGCGCACCAGGATCGGATCGAGCAGACCGATGCTGCCGTGCTCCAGCGCGAGGATGACCTCGCCGCGATCCTTGAAGTGACGCATCTTCGCCGGATCCTTCTCGCCCTCCGGGTCCATCGACGTGATGAAGTACACGCCGAGGACGATGTCCTGCGAGGGGGAGATGATCGGGTTGCCGTTGGCCGGCGAGAAGATGTTGTGCGTCGCCAGCATGAGCACGTGGGCCTCGGCCTGGGCCTCGACACTCAGCGGCAGGTGGACTGCCATCTGGTCACCGTCGAAGTCGGCGTTGAACCCCGTGCACACCAGCGGGTGCACCTTGATCGCGTTGCCCTCGACCAGCACCGGCTCGAAGGCCTGGATACCCATGCGGTGCAGCGTCGGGGCGCGGTTGAGCAGGACCGGATGCTGGAAGATGACCTCTTCCAGAATGTCCCACACCTCGGGATCGCGGCGCTCCAGCATGCGCTTGGCGCTCTTGATCGTGTCGGCGAGGCCGTGCTCCTTGAGCTTGCGGATGATGAACGGCTGGTACAGCTCCAGCGCGATCTTCTTCGGCAGGCCGCACTGGTGCAGCTTCAGCTCCGGACCCACGACGATCACCGAACGAGCCGAGTAATCGACGCGCTTGCCCAGCAAGTTCTCACGGAAGCGGCCCTGCTTGCCCTTGACCATGTCCGTCAGACTCTTCAGCGGACGGTTGCTCGAGCCGAGGACCGGGCGGCGGCAGCGGTTGTTGTCGAACAGCGCATCGACCGCCTGCTGCAGCATGCGCTTCTCGTTGCGGATGATGACCTCAGGTGCGTTGAGGTCCATCAGCTTCTTGAGGCGGTTGTTGCGGTTGATGATGCGCCGGTACAGGTCGTTGAGATCGCTCGTGGCGAAGTTGCCGCTCTCCAGCAGCACCAGCGGACGCAGATCCGGCGGGATGACCGGAATGACGTCCATGACCAGCCACGACGGATCGTTTTCCGAGCCGCGGATCTGCTCGACCAGCTTGAGGCGCTTGGCCAGATCCTTGAGCTTCTGCTTGCTGCGCGTCTCGCGGATCTCGCCGCGAATGGTCGCGGCAAGCTCGTCGAGATCGGTGCGCTCGATGAGCTCACGAATCGCGTCCGCCCCCATAAGGGCCTGGAACGCGTTGCCGAACTTGTCCAGCGAGGAGCGGTACTCGTCCTCGGTGAGCAGTTGGCGGAACTCCAGCTCGGTGTCACCCGGCTCGACGACGACGTAATCCTGGAAGTAGATGACCTTCTCGAGATCGCTGGTCTTCATGGCGAGCAGGGTGCCCAGGCGGCTGGGCATGCTCTTGAAGAACCAGATGTGCACGATCGGCGCCGCAAGGTTGATGTGGCCCATGCGCTTGCGCCGCACGCGCGAATGCGTCACCTTGACGCCGCAGCGATCGCAGATGATGCCCTTGTACTTCGTGCCCTTGTACTTGCCGCACGCGCACTCGTAGTCGCGCTCCGGGCCGAAGATGCGCTCACAGAACAGACCGTCCTTCTCGGGACGGTATGTTCGATAGTTGATCGTCTCGGGCTTCTTCACCTCGCCGAAGGACCACGAACGGATGTCGTTCGGGCTGGCAAGCGTGATCTTCACGCTCGAGAAGTCGTTCACACGGTCGTATACGGACTCGGGCATCATGATTCCTTTGATGAACGAGTGTGATTGCCTGTCGTGTCGCCGGTCGAACCGGCCCGTCGCCGCCGAAGGTCGGACCCCTGGTGGGGCTTACGAACCGACGGGGCCCGGGGGCGACACGCTTGCGTCGGGCTGAATCGCACCCTTGGGAGGCAGCACCCACCACTGGCCGTCGGTCTGCACCACGTCGAACGACGTTGCATCACGATTGCCGACCCACACCGCGTAGCGGACGCGGGTCTCCTGCGGGAACTCCTCGTTGAACTTCGCCTCGAGGAAGGGATGGGCGAACATCTTCTCGAGGAACTCCGGCAGGCCGCCCTTGACGGCCTCGGGGTTGTTCGAGGCAGCTGCCCACGTGTTGATCATGTCCTCAAGCTCGCTGTAGCCGTCGGCAGCCGGATCGGTGATCGCCAGCGCCTCTTCCCACTCGCCGCGCGAGCAGTGGTCCAGCCACATCTTCAGCGTGCTCGCGGCCGTCTCGCGACCGATCTCGACGCCGTCGCTGTCATAGCCAGACCCGCCAGCCGCCGCTGCGCCGGTGTCGGCCGCCTCGGTCTCCGTGCCGCCGCCAGCCTCCTCATCGCCGCCACCGTTGTTGCATGCAGCCGCGAACGCGACGAGGCCGACCAGACACAGCTTGCTGAACCACTTCATCGATGATTCCTCCGGGATCGGATCCCGCTCGACTCGACACTCTCCCCGACGCAGCCGCCCCGGCGACTGCGCCCCAGAACTCCACGCCGCTACAGCAGACCCAGGCTGTCGGACCGCTGCTTCTCCAGCGTGATGTTCATGCCAAGACCACGGATCTCATTGCACAGCACGTCGAATGCGACGGGCATGCCCGCCTCCAGCGTGTTCGCGCCCTTGACCATCGACTCGTAGATCTTGGTCCGACCTTCCACATCGTCGGACTTGACGGTCAGAAGCTCCTGCAGGATATACGCGGCGCCGTACGCCTCGAGACCCCAAACCTCCATCTCGCCGAACCGCTGCCCGCCCGTACGCGCCTTGCCGCCCAACGGCTGCTGCGTGATGAGCGAGTAGGGACCCGTCGCACGAGCGTGGATCTTGTCATCCACAAGGTGGTGCAGCTTCAGCAGGTACATGTACCCGACGGTCGTCCGCTGCTTGAACGGCTCGCCCGTGCGACCGTCGTACAGCTGGATCTTGCCGCCCTTGGGCATGGGGGCCATGATCTCGCGCGGCGCCGGAGCACCGCCCTCGGCCTCGTACTGCTCGCCGCGAACGCGGATCGACTCGTTGGCCTCGGCGATGGCGCCGTGCACCTCGTCCTCGCTCGCGCCGTCAAACACCGGCGTCACTGCCTGGAAGCCGAGCACTTGCGCGGCCCAGCCCAGATGCGTCTCGAGGATCTGGCCGACGTTCATGCGGCTGGGCACGCCCAGCGGGTTCAGCAGCACATCCACCGGCGTGCCGTCCTCCAGGAACGGCATGTCCTCTTCCGGCACGGTGCGAGCGATGACGCCCTTGTTGCCGTGACGGCCGGCCATCTTGTCACCGACGGACAGCGCGCGCTTGGTCGCCACGTAGACCTTCACCATCTCGAGCACGCCCGAAGGCAGCTCGTCGCCGCGCTTCATGTGCCCGAGCTTGCGCTGCTTCTCCTTCTCGATCGCCTCGATGCGGGGCCAGAACTGACCGTAGATCGTCGCGCCGGCCTCCTTGGCCTCCTTGGCGCCCTTGATCCACTTCAGGTCGAAGTTCTGGATCTGCTCGATGACGACCTCGGGGATGTCCGACGCACCCACCTTCTGACGGGTGTTGGGGTCGATCAACTCCGTGCCGGTCGCCTCGTTGACGTGCTCGACCATCTCGCGGAACAGACCGATGGCACGTGCGTCCATCTCCTGCTCGAAGGCGGCCATCTCGGTCTTCAGGCGCTTCTTCTGGTCGTCGTTCATGTGGACGCGTCGCGAGAAGCGGCGCGTACCGATGACGATGCCTTCCTTGCCTGCCGGCACCTCCAGCGAGTCGTTCTTCACGTCCTCGCCGGCGCGACCGAAGATCGCGTGCAGCAGCTTCTCTTCCGGCGTCAGCTCGCTCTTGCTCTTGGGCGAGACCTTGCCGACCAGGATGTCGCCCGGCTGCACGCGTGCACCCATGCGGATGACACCGTGCTCGTCGAGGTTGCGAAGCATCTTCTCGCTGACGTTCGGAATGTCGCGGGTGAACTCCTCGCGACCCAGCTTCGTCTCGCGAATCTCCACGTCGAACGAATCGATGTGGATCGACGTGAAGGTGTCATCCTTCACCAGCCGCTGGCTGATGACGATGGCGTCCTCGAAGTTGTAGCCGTCGAAGGTGTTGAACGCGACCATCACGTTCTTGCCGATGGCGAGCTCGCCCAGCTTCGTGGACGCGCCGTCGGCGATGATCGCACCCTTCTCGACCTCGTCGCCCATCTCGACAATCGGACGCTGATTCAGGCACGTCCGCTCGTTCAGGCCGACGAACTTGCGCAGCTCGTACTCATCGGAGTTGTTGATGACAATGCGCTCGGCATCCACCGACGTCACCACGCCGGCGTTGCGGGCCCGCACCACCATGCCCGAGTTGCGACCGACCGCCTGCTCCATGCCCGTCGCGACGCACGGCGGATCCACGCGGATCAGCGGCACCGCCTGACGCTGCATGTTCGAACCCATCAGGGCCCGGTTGGCATCGTCGTGCTCGAGGAATGGAATCAACGCCGCCGACACGCCGACGATCTGCTTCGGCGCGATGTCAACGTAGTCCACCTCCGCCGAGTTCACCTCGGCCAGGTCGCCGCTGACGCGGGCCAGCACGGCGCCCTCGCGCAGGCGACCGGCGTCGTCCAGCGCCTCCGTCGGTGCCAGCACCGAACGCATCTCCTCATCGGCCCGAAGTTGCACGACCTCGTCGGTCACCTTGCCATCGGTCACCTTGCGGTACGGCGTCAGCAGGAAGCCGTACTCATCGATGCCGGCATAGATGCCCAGCGAGACGATCAGACCGATGTTCGTGCCTTCCGGCGTCTCGATCGGGCACACGCGGCCGTAGTGCGAGATGTGAACGTCACGCACTTCGAAGCCGGCCCGCTTGCGGTTCAGACCGCCCGGGCCGAGCGCCGAGAGACGACGCTCATGCACCAGCGTGCTCAGCGGGTTGGTCTGATCGACCACCTGGCTCAGCTCGCTGCGACCGAAGAAGAAGTCGATCGCGCTGCTGATGCTCTTGCTGTTGACCAGGTCGGCGATTTTGGTCAGCTCATCCGGCTCCTTGACGCTCATCCGCTCCTGCACGGTGCGGCGGAGCTTCAGGAAGCCCTTGCGCATCTCCTCGACCGCCAGTTCGTCCAGCGTGCGCAGACGACGGTTGCCCAGGTGATCGATGTCGTCCACCTGCGCGATCGGGCGACCAGTCTT
>JBCBTA010000031.1:0-14362 GCA_039818905.1 Planctomycetota bacterium | reverse complement strand
GACGCGACCTGCAACCCGTGCATGGGCCAGACGCCGACGGCGTTCGATGACCTCTGCGCGGACGACACGGTTGACAACTTCAACGGTGGCTGCTTCCCCGCGGACCAGACCGCCACCTTCGCCGACTTCACCGACATCTTCATCGAGCAGGGCGCTGCCTTCCCGACCACCTGGTGTGGTACGACCGGCAGCTACGTGGTCAACCCCGGCACCGGTGCGGAGATCCGCATCGACCAGGACTGGACCGAGCTCGTTGTCGTCTCGCAGTCCTTCGTCTCGTTCTCGGTGACCGCCGAGGACGCGATCGAGATCTCCATCGTTGCCGATTACTCGGCCGCGACCTGCGAGTGCTTCACCGCTGAGGACACCATCGCGCTCGCCGCAGGCGCCGCCTGCGAGACCGTGACGTTCGAGGCGTGCCTTGATCCGGGTACCTACGCCCTGCTCGTCCGTCCGCTGACGGCCGACGACTCCATTGGTGGCGTTGCTCTCGCCGTGCCGCCCTGCGGCTTCAAGTACTCGGCGACGCTCGACATCACCGCTGGTTGCCCGACCGGTGCCTGCTGCTTCGGCGACGGCACCTGCACGGACGGCCTCACGCCGGCCGACTGCGAGTCGATGAACGGTGCGTTCCAGGGTCTCGACAGCACCTGCGCTGACGAGGACGTGACGTGCTGCGACGTGCAGTGCTCGGTTGGTGCCACGCTCGAGAACGAGCCGACCTGCGGCTTCGACTACGACGACACCTTCAACCCCGGCTGCAACAACCTCGACATCCCCTACACCACCGTCGATCTCGGCTCGCTGCCGGAGACCAACGGCGCCTCCATCACCGTGTGCGGTAAGGGCGGCACCTTCAGCGTCACCGACGACGATCCGGCCGACCCCTGCAACCCGCTCGACCTGCGTGACACCGACTGGTACACGCTCGAGATCCCGGGTGGCGTCTACTGCGTTGACTTCAACGGCGAAATCGACTTCGATTTCGGCATCTTCCTGTCCGACCCCGGCACCCCGCCGGACTGCAACGACCTGACCGGCCCGGACCTGGTCACCCTTCTGACGTTCCTCGCCTGTGGCGAGCAGTCGCTCGTTCCGTTCACGCTGTTCGTCCCGCAGGACGCGACGTTCTTCGTCGCCGCTGCTGAGGGCGCCCCGTGTGGTGGCGACTGGACCTACGAGTTCACGTGGACCCGCGTCAACGGCCCCGAGGGCAACCGTGGCGCATGCTGCTCGCTCGACGGCGACGGCAACGCGGTCTGCGAGGACATCGATGAGACGATCTGCCTGAAGAACCGTGGCGATGAGGCCGTCTTCGACGGCAACACCTGCTGCGTCGATCAGGACTGCTCGTTCCTCGAGATCCAGACCGGCTCCTGCTGCTTCGACGACGCTGCGTGCGGCGGCGAGTGCCAGGACGGCCTGACTGAGGTCGATTGCGTGGCTGCGGGCGGCAAGTACGGCGGCGACAACTCCGCCTGCTCCGACGTCCCGTCGCCGTGTGACGGCTTCTGTAAGGGCGATGTGCTTGGTGATGGCAACGGCGATGTCACCCTCGGTGACTTCACCATCCTCGCCAACAACTTCGGTCTGGCGGTTGGTGCCACCCGCGCTGAGGGCGACTTCAACTGCGGTGGCGACGTCACGCTGGCTGACTTCACCATCCTGGCCAACAACTTCGGTTGCGTGGCCACGACCGCTGGCGACTAATCAGCTCCGGCTGATTGACTGACAGCACCGACGCCTATCCAAGGCGGGGAGGGCCTTCCTCCCCGCCTTTTCCTTTTTCTGGATCTGGGCCCATGACGGGCCGTCGGGTGATCCGCCACCTGTGCCCCTTGCCGGGCGGCAAATGATCGGTACAATGCCCGGCTCCGCTTCGCGAGGTCGGTGGACCGAAGCGGGCTTTTGAGGTTTTGACAACGGTCTTCACAGACGCCGGAACGCGTCCCGGTGTGCTGTGAAGATGATCGGAGCGAGCGCCGATGGTGCGGATTCGACTGAAGAGGATGGGGCGACGGAACCGCCCGTTCTATCGCGTCAATGCGATCGAAAAGCGCGAGAAGCGCGACGGCAAGGTCCTGGAGAACCTTGGGTGGTACGACCCTGTCGCCACCGACAAGGCCAAGCAGTACAGCCTGAAGGAAGAGCGCATCAAGTACTGGCTCGGCCAGGGTGCGATCCCTTCGGACACCGTGAAGGATCTGCTCGCCCGCGAGTCCATCGTCGATGCTGATGCGTGGACCGCGCTGCGCCGCCGCAACAACTCGAAGCGATACGCCGAGACGCTTGAGGCAGCCAAGGCCGCCGAAGCCGCGGCGAAGGCCGAGGCTGAGGCAAAGGCGAAGGAAGAGGCCGAGGCAAAGGCCAAGGCCGAAGCTGAGGCCAAGGCCGCCGCCGAGGCCGCTGCCGCAGAAGCCGCCAGCGAGGAGTCGGCCGAGGAGGCGCCCGCCGAGGACGCCGACAAGGAGTCCTGAGCGGCTCGCCGATGACGCGCCCGCTGCGCATCGACATACTCACGATCTTCCCGGAGATGTTCGAACCGGTTCTCTCGGTCAGCATCCCCGGCAGAGCCCGGGACGCGGGGCTCGTGGAGTGGACCATCACGGACATCAGGAGGTACGCCGACAACAAGCACAACAAGGTGGACGACCGGCCCTTCGGCGGCGGCCCAGGCATGGTGATGCAGTGTCAGCCCATCTGGGACGCAGTCCGCGACGTTGAGCAATCGGATGCCCGCACCGCGACGCGCATCCTACTGAGCCCACAGGGCGAACCGCTGCGGCAAGAGACCGTGGAGGAGTTCGCCGCCTGCGAGCGGCTCCTGCTCATCGCCGGCCACTACGAAGGGATCGACGAACGGGTCATCCAGCAGCTCGCACCACGCGAGATCAGCGTCGGGGACTATGTTCTCAGCGGCGGCGAAATACCCGCCCTCACGCTGGCCGACGCGGTGATCAGGTTGCTGCCCGGCGTTCTCGGAGATGAGAACAGCGCCGCGGAAGACTCCTTCGCCGAAACGGGCGACGCCGGCAGGCGACTGCTGGACTGCCCGCACTACACCCGGCCGCGAGAATGGAACGGCCTGACCGTCCCCGATGTGCTGCTGAGCGGAGACCACGAACGCATCGCCGGTTGGCGAGATGAACAACGGCTGGAGCGCACGCGGGCACGTCGCCCCGACCTCCTCGACGAAACTGACGACGATACACACTGAACCGACAGGACCACCGCCATGGGACGCCAGCAGATTCTCGAGAAGATCAACGCCGAGCAGACGTCGTCCGAGATTCCGCGCATGGACGTCGGTGACACGATCAACGTGCATTGCCGAATCGTCGAGGGCGACAAGGAGCGCATCCAGGTGTTCCAGGGCGTGCTCATCGCCCGTCGCGGCCGCGGCATCAACGAGATGATCACCGTGCGTCGCATCGTGAACAACGAAGGCGTCGAGCGCATCTTCCCGGTGTTCTCCCCGCGAATCGCGAAGTACGAGGTTGTGCGTCGAGCAGACGCCCGCCGTGCGAAGCTGTACTTCCTGCGTGAGCGTGAGGGCAAGTCGCGTCGTCTGCGCGATCGCCGTCGTGGCATGAAGCACGTCGAAGGCCTGCCCACCGTCCAGCGATGAGCTGGCTCCGGCACGCGTCCGCTCCTGCAGTTCTGTCGATCGCCATGCTGGTGGGAGGATGTGCCTCCGACCGCAGCCAGCCGCTGCGCATCGATCCGGTTGTCGTCGAGCCGCGGCCCGTGTCCGAGCCGCAGGCCCAGGCTGCAGAGGCCGCGCCGACCTCAACGACGGTCCGGACGCCGGACCCCAGCTGGGCGTCGCCCTTTCCCGGTATCCGGATCGACACGGCCAGGCAGGTCGTGGAGTTTGAGGCCCGTGTTTCGCCGCTGATCGACCCATCGGGTGAGGACACGACGTTCTACCTTGAGCAGATCGTCTGCCTCGCCGGGACCAAGGATCACGAGTCGCTGCTGATCACCGACGTCCGCCCGTCGCACGTCCACGCTTCGCTGCTGCTGATTGGGCTGGAGCCGGGTGCCCCCGTGACGTGGGCCTATCCCGGCGGCACACCCACGATGCAGGCACCGACCGGACCGACACTCTCGGTCGAGCTCTTCGTGACCGACGACGAGGATCGCACCACGCCACTGCCGCCGACGCACTGGGCAGTCGAGCGTGAGACCGGACGCCCATTCGACGTTGGAGGGACGTGGGTCTTCGCGGGCTCCACCGAGCGGAGCACGGCGGGTCGGACCTTCTACGAGGCCGACGCCGCGGGCACGCTCCTCGGACTCGCCTCATTCGGCTCGGAGACGATCGCCTTCTCGGCACCGATCAGCCACGAAGAGGACGATGGCCAGCTTCGATGGGTTGCCGATGAGGCCGCGATGCCGGCACCGGACACACGTGTCGTCGTCCGGCTTGCGCCTGCAATGTGAACCGAACGCGGTCAGCGGAGCATGGCCTCGATCCGCTCGAAGATCTCGGCTTCGGTCATATCCTCGCTCCCTTCGACGTACTGCAGTCGTCGCCCGTCGTTGAACGCTGCGCCGAGCCGGACGATGGTCGTGTCGATCTCACCGCCATCCTCGTCGCCGCGCCAGAAGCGGACGTTGATACCCGAGCCGGGCGAGCGAACGCTCACGAGCGAGCGCAGCACGTCAACATTGGGTGTCTCGCGCCCATCGATCGAGAGCACGACGTCACCGGCACGCAGTCCGGCGTCACCGGCGGGGTGGCCGTCCACGACGAATCGAATGACGACGCCCGGGCCGTCGTAGCCGCGGTTTGAAGGCGAATTGCCGCTGAGCTCGACGCCCAGATAGCCGCGAAGCACGACGCCGTTGTCCTTGATCAGCTGGCCGACAACCGCTTCGATGGTCTCCAGCGGGATGGCAAAGCCGATGCCCGCGGACTGCCCCTGCGGCCGGTTGCGACGGATGCGCTCGTCCTCTTCATCATCCTCGTCCCACGTGCGATCAGGGATGTTGTTCGCGATCGCCGCGTTCATGCCGATCACCTCGCCGTTGACATCGACGAGCGGACCACCGGAGTTGCCGGGGTTCACCGCTGCATCGGTCTGGATGAAGTTGGTGTAGCCACCGATCATCCCCATCATCGGGGCTGCCTCACTGCGCCCCAGTCCCGAGACGATGCCCTGGCTCATCGAGAACTTGATGCCGAAGGGCGAGCCGAAGGCGAACACGGCCTCACCGGTGCGAAGCTCGCGCCCGGTGCCACGGATCAGCGGCATGACGCCGGCGCCGGGATCGACCTTCAGCAGGGCGATGTCGGTCTGCTCATCGACGGCCACGACGCGGGCCGTGCGCACGCGTCCGTCGTACAGCTCAACGCGGACGCGCTCCATGCCACCCACGACGTGGGCATTGGTGACGATGTGGCCGTCGTCGTCGAAGAACCAGCCGGAGCCGGTGGCGAAGGAGAAGGGACCACCACGCCCTCGCACGACGATGTGAACGACACCTGGGAGCACCGCGTCGGCAATTGCATTGACCTCGGCGTTGAGCTGCTCCAGCATGCTGCCCTGCTCGAGCGTCGCACGGGCGACGTCGATGCGACCGCTGAGCTGGGCCACCTGGGCCTGGCGAATCGCTGAGGGGGCTGCGGCCAGAACGACAGCGACGGCCGCGAGCACCACGAGGGCGGGGCCATAGGTCAGGAATCGTCTCATGAAGTGCTCCGTCCGGGGGTGTGTCCGGGGGTGTTCCTGTCGTGCCGAGAGGCGGGGCCGCAGAGTCTCTCTCGGGCCTGCAGGCTCAAGGGTTGAGCTTGGCGGCCTCGCCCATCTTCATTCGGTATCGATGGTCTGAAATGGCGCCGTCGGCGACGCGCTGGACCCACTGTTCGGCTGTCTTCTGGATCTCCGGCCCAATGTGGGCGAGGGGGGTCGCAAAGCCAGGCTGCCAGTGGGTCATGCCGATGAGGTCCTGTAACACGAGGATCTGGCCATGGCAGGCCGTCCCCGCTCCGATACCGATCAGCGGGATGCTCGTTGCCTCCACGATGCGTCTCGTGACTTCCTCGGGCACGGCTTCGACCAGCAGCATCACACACCCGGCGGATTCGAGCGCACAAGCATCCTGGATGACCTGTTCTGCGTCATCGGCCGTCCGACCCCGCGAGGCGTAGCCGCCCGTGAGAGCCGCGGACTGCGGCTTGCAGCCGATGTGTCCCACCACGGGGATGCCAGCCCGCGTCATGCGGTCAATCAGCGGAGCAAAGGACTCGTCCACCTCAAGCTTGACGGCGTCGGCCATGCCCTCTGTCAGGAACCGCCCAGCGTTGCGGATGGCCTCCGCCTCGTCGGCCTGATAGCTCATGAAGGGCATATCGCCCATCACGAAGGTATGGGGCGCACCCCGCTTCACACCCGCGGTGAGGGCGAGCGCAATCTCCAGGGGCATGTGAATCGTCCCCGGCAGCCCGAGCACGACCTCGGCGGCGGTGTCGCCCACCAGCAGCACGTGCACGCCCGCGGCCTCCAGCCAGCGAGCCGTGGTGGCGTCGTAGCAGGTCAGGCAGGCGAACGGCTCACCATCCCGGGCCATGCGGCGCAGCGTGCGCATCGAGACCGTCGGGTGCGGGGCACGATCAGACGTCGGTTCGTTGGGCTTGCTCACGGACAGAGTGTAGGGGGGGCGTCAACACAGCACGAATGCCCGTCTCCTACCCCTCATGTGCCGGCAGATACGAGCCCTCGACATACTCCGCGACCATGCGATGACTGGAGAACTCACAGCACACGGTCTTCATCGACTCGGCCATGCGACGGACCCACTTGCGCGGCACGCCGTCGCGCCCACGCTCGTAGAACATCGGGACGATCTCGCGCTCCAGCGTGGAGTAGATCGACTCGACGTCGTAGCGGTCCTGCTTGGCGCGGCTGGTGAAGGTCTCACCATCGCCGACCGCCCAGCCGTTGCGCCCGTTGTAGCCCTCCGGCCACCAGCCATCGAGCACGGAGAAGTTCACGCCGCCATTGAGCGGCGGCTTCATGCCACTGGTGCCCGATGCCTCCATGGGACGGATCGGGTTGTTCAGCCAGACGTCACATCCCTGCGTCATCATGCGTCCGATGGCGGTGTCATAGTTCTGCAGCATGAAGACGCGCCCTCGGAAGGGCGCCTTGCGCGTGAAGCTGGTCACGCGGCGCACGAACTCGTTACCCTCGGCGTCGCGCGGATGGGCCTTGCCGGCGAAGATGATCTGGACGGGCCGCTTGGCGTCACCCAGGATCTTCGCGAGCCGCTTGGCATCCTTGAAGATCAGCGGAGCCCGCTTGTACGTCGCGAAGCGGCGGGCGAAGCCGATGGTCAGCGCGTTCTCATCGAGCGTGTCGTAGAGGTCGTTGATGGTGTCCGGGTCCACCTGATTGGCGATGTACTGATCACGCAGGCGGGCACGCAGCGACGAGATGAACTTGCGGCGCAGCATCTGGCGGAGTTCCCACAGGTCCGCTGCGGGGATGCTGCTGGCCTTGGCCCACCAGTCATCATCCGGCCCGGCCCCGACCCAGCGCGGCTTGAGATGCTTGTCGTAGAACGGGCGGGCCTCGTCGGCGACCCACGTCTCGGGATGCACGCCGTTGGTGATGTGCCCGATCGGTACCTGGCTGGTCTTCTTGGCCCCGAACACCTTGAGCCACATCCCGCGGGACGTCTCGCCGTGCAGCTTGGCAACGCCGTTGCAGCGCTCGGCCAGCTTGAGGGCAAGCACAGTCATGCAGAACGACTCCGATCGATCGGACTCGTCCTCGCGGCCCAGCGCCAGCAGGTCGTGCATCGAGAGGCCCATATCCTCGGCGTAGTGGCCGAGGTAGCGCCGGAAGTGTGCCGGCTCGAAACGGTCGTTGCCGGCGGGAACGGGCGTGTGCGTCGTGAAGACGGACGACGCCCGCACCTCCTCGACCGCCTCGTCGTAGCTCCACCCCTCGCCGATGAGCTGGCGCACCCGCTCGAGCGGCGCGAACGCGGCGTGCCCTTCGTTGAGGTGATGTACCGTCGGCTCGATACCAACTGCCTCGAGCGCCTTGAGGCCGCCGACGCCCAGGAGGATCTCCTGGCGGATGCGGTAGTCGTTGTCCCCGCCGTAGAGATGGTGCGTGAGCGCACGGTTCTTCGGCGTGTTCTTCGGGATGTCGGTGTCGAGTAGGTAGAGCGTCACGCGTCCGACCTGCAGTGTCCAGATCTTGGCCCGCACGGTGGAGCGACCGATCTCGACGTCGATGTGCTTGCCGGTGTCGTTGACCGGGATGTCAGCGAAGTCGGTCTCCGGATACAGGATGCGCACGTCGGCGTCCGACGTGATCTCCTGCCGGTAGTAGCCGAAGCGGTAGAGGAAGCCGATGGCGACCAGCGGCACGCCGAGGTCGGACGCGGACTTGAGGTGGTCCGATGCGAGCACGCCCAGACCGCCGGAGTACAGCGGGAGCGACTCGTGCAGGCCGTACTCCATGCAGTAGTACGCAACCTGCATCTGCTTCTGCTTTGGCGTCGCGGTGCGCGCGAACCATGTGCGGGCGCTCAGGTAGGCGGCGAGATCATTCTCGACCTTGGTCAGCGCAGCACCGAAATGCGGATCGTCGGCGATGACGGCACGGCGCGTCGGGGAGAGGTGCTTGATGGTGAGCAGCGGGTTGTGATTGGTAGCCCGCCAGATCTCGGGATCGAGCGACTCGAACAGCGCCTTCGCGCCGGGGTTCCACGTCCACCACAGGTTGCGCGCGACGGCGTCAAGCCTGCTGAAGACGTCGCCGCGCGTGCGCGCGGGACGCGAGCCGCGTCGATGGGTCTTCTTCTTGGTGGTCCGACCGGACCGCGTCCGGGTCGATCGCTTGGCCATTGCGCACCTCGCTGGTGGATGAACGTGTCTCTCAGATCTCTCAGGTAAAACGCTTCACTGCCGAGTATATCAGCCGTTTCAGTCGCTGCTCTTGAGCAATCAATGTATCAGCAGCAGGCGAAACTGGCCCTGCTCCACGACCACGTCCAGCGAGGAGTACTTCAGGTCGAGCAGTTCGCGCCCGGGGGCTTCGATGCGGTAGGCGTTGTCGCCGAGGGGCTGGAGGAAGGCGCCGGGGGTCTGCTCCCCGGCGGGCATGGTCGCCAGCAGTTCCTGAATGGGCCGTTCGTTGCGCGCGAGCCAGGTCACCGCGTCGCGCGGGTCGCGGGAGCGATCTCGGTAGCGCTGCTTGGTCTGTTCGCTCAGCACCTGCTCAAAGAGGAGATCGTGCTCCTGATCGCGCAGCGTCTCGTGGAGGTTGATGACCAGTTCGCGAGGTGAGCGGTTCAGCAGGATGATTGATCCGTCCGGCTCCTGGGCGATGCGCAGCGGACGCCCCTCCACCGGCTCGCCATCGACCTCAGGCTGATACGCGGCGAGTGTTCCGGCCCACGCGGTGTCGCCGCCGCGCGTGTCGGGGGTCTCGGCCCGAATGCCCCCGGTGGCACCGGGGATGCTCTGCAGCCCACCCCGTACACCAACGACGCGCTCTTCTGCGCAGCCGCCGGTCAGCACCGCGAGCACCAGCATGAGCCCGGCGCATCGCATCACAGCGTGGCGACCGTATGCTCGACGGGCTGGACGACCGGCTCCGGCGCCCCGCGACGCCAGACATCGTGAACGGCGTACTGCTCGAGCGGCTCGGGGGCGTCGGTGCGCTGGTGGCAGCCGCGGGATTCAGCCCGCCATCGGGCCGAGCGCGTCACGAGTGACGCGACGAGGAGCATGTTCTGCACCTCCCAGCCGCCGGGTGCATCGAAGATCTTGTCCAGGCTGTAGCGGGCCCAGAAGTCGAGCATGTCGGCGGCATCCTCGAGGCGGGCGCCGGCCCGCACGATGCCGACGTTCCGCCACATCGCCGAGCGCAGGCTGGAGCGGACGTCGGCGAGGTCGATCTCGCCGTGCTCGGAGAGGGGGATGTCGGAGATGACCTGGGTCGGTCCGCTGCGGGCGGCGACACCCCACGGGTTGGACTGCCCTTCTCCCGTGAGCATTTCAGCGCTGGCGTCGCCCGCGGCACGCCCGATGACGAGGGCCTCGAGCAGCGAGTTGCTGGCGAGGCGGTTGGCCCCGTGCAGGCCGGTCGAGCCGATCTCGCCGACGGCGTAGAGACCCGGGAGGTCGGTACGCGCGGCCAGATCGGTGCGCACACCACCGACGAGGTAGTGAGCCGCGGGGTTGACCGGGATCAGGTCCTTGGTCGGATCGAGCTCGAACTGCTCGAGCGTGTCGGCGATGCCGGGGAAGCGTGCGCTGAAGTTCTTGACGGGCCGGGCATCGAGCCACACGTGTGGGATGGACTGCGTCGAAAGGACATCGAAGATCGCGCGGCTGACGATGTCGCGCGGCGCGAGCTCGGCCAGTTCGTGGGCGTCGGCCATGAATCGCCGGCCATTCTGATCGAGCAGGTGGGCGCCCTCGCCGCGCACTGCTTCAGAGATCAGCGTGCGCGATGCGCCGGCGACGTACAGCGTCGTCGGATGAAACTGCATGAAACCGACGTCGGCAACGGAGGCCCCGGCGCGGTAGGCCATGGCCAGGCCATCGGCGGTCGCGAGCGGGGGGTTGGTCGTCTCCCGCCACATCATGCCGGCGCCACCGGAGGCGAGGATGGTCGCCTTGGCCCAGATGACCTGCAGCCCGAAGCGCGGGTGATGCGTGATGGCCCCGAGACACGGGCCGGTGTTGCCGTTCCCGCTCGGCGTGATCAGGTCGAGAGCGAAGCACTGTTCGAAGATGCGGATGTTGGGCGCGGCACGGGCCTGCTCGCCGAGCGAACGCGTGAGCTCGCGCCCGGTCGCGTCGCCCTGGGCGTGGATGATGCGCCGGTGGCTGTGGCCGCCTTCCCGCCCGAGCGCGACCGAGCCGGTTGGATCATGGTCGGCGCGGAATCCACTGTCCAGCAGAGACCGCAGCGTCTCGGTTCCGGCGCCGACGATCGAGCGCACCGCAGGTTCGTCGCACAGTCCCGCTCCGGCGGCGAGCGTGTCCTGCACGTGCGACTCGATGGTGTCGTCATCGGCGAGCACGCCCGCGACGCCGCCCTGGGCCCACGCCGTGTTGGAGACCGAGGTGCGTCCCTTGGCCAGCACGATGACATCGCCGTGGGCGGAGGCGCTCGCCGCGGCGGAGAGACCGCCAGCGCCCGCTCCGATGACAAGGACATCGGTGAAGATCTGCGGCAGCAGGATCGAGCGGAACGGAATGAGATAGCGGCGTTCGTCGAACAGCGAATTCATCATGGCACTCACTGGGCACTCGCGGGGCACGCACGGGGGCGAGCCAAACCATCCTATTCGGTCCAGCGTGGGGTCGGTGCCTCGACGGGCCTCAGGGGTGTGCCGGGCCGAGCAGCTTCTCCAGCTTCAGGGCGAGGAATGCGATGTGATGCTCCAGATGCCACGTGGCGTGTGCGAGCTGCGATTCGAGCGTCGTCTCACCCCGCTCCGGATGCAGAGCCCGCCGGGCCCACGCGTCGTCGGGGAGCGACGTGAGCCACTCAGCCGACCAGAGTCGAACGGTGTGGATGACGGCGACCGAGCCAGCGGGCGTCAGGCCCGGCGCTTGGTAGAGGCCGGCGTCAACAAAGGCATCCTCGTCCCAGTTCGGAAGCACAGGCCCTTCCTCGCCGACGGTGCGCCGAAAGCGCGACGCGATGACGAGTTCGGCATCCGCGAGATGACCGATCAGCACGCGGCAGGACCACCGGCCCACCTCCGCCTCGGGTCGGAAGAAAGTGTCGAGCTGGTCGTCGTCGAGATCGAGCAGCCGTCGCTCGATGCGAGACGACCCGCTCTTGTATCGCTCCAGCAACTCGGGGCGGGGCAACGCGGCGAAGGTATCGATGGACAGCGGGGCGTTCATGGGGAGCAGCCTAGGCGAGGCGCGTGGCGTCCGTCGCCGACCGGGGGTAGGCTCCCCGCGTGAGCGAAAAGAGCTTTGTCACGATCGAACGTGTGGAGAAGGCCGTCGTTGGACGCATCTCGTGTGCCTCGATGGGGCAGCGCGAGGCGCCGATCATCCAGGAGGAGGTGCTGAAGGCAGCGGGAGAGCCGCCCCAGATCGCACTGGACTTCTCGGGTGTGACGATGATGGGCTCGCTGTCGCTCGGCATGCTGGTGACGCTCTCGAAGCAGGCCAAGGCGGGGGGTGGCAAGCTCGTGCTCTTCGGTCTGAACGAGAACCTCCGGGGCGTCCTGAAGATGTCGCGGCTGGATCAACTGCTCACCATCGCGAAGAACGAGAAGGCCGCACTCAAGAAGGTGTGACATGGGCCCCACGTTCGCGGTCTTCGTCTCCGGGACGGGACGCACGCTCAAATACATCGCAGAGGACCTCGATGCCGGCATCATCCCCGGCGCCATCGGCCTGGTGGTGTCGTCGCGCGACTGCCCGGCAGTGGAATTCGCGCGCGAACGTGGAATCCCGACACGGGTGGAGCGTGGCTCCATCGACGCGCCGTCCCTCGTCGTCATGCTCGAGGAGGCGGGGTGCACCTGGGTCGTCCTGGCCGGCTACACGCGTCTGCTGCCGGTTCCTCCAGCCCTGGCGGGACGGATGGTGAACATCCATCCGGCCCTTCTGCCCAGCTTCGGCGGATCGGGCATGTACGGCGCGCGGGTCCATCAGGCCGTCATCGACTGTGGCTGCCGCGTCTCGGGCTGCACGGTTCATCTCTGCGACGACGCCTACGACACCGGGCCCATCGTGGCCCAGGCGTGTTGCGAGGTGCTGCCTGACGATTCGGCGGAGGCACTGGCCGCCAGAGTCTTCCAGCTTGAACGGCAGACGTATCCCGCCGCGCTGGCCGCGCTTTTCTCGGCTCGGGTCTCGATTACCGGCCGTCGCGTGCGCATCATGCCCGAATGATGCTCAGGCTCGGCATGCTGCTGCTCGCACTCTTCGCACCCTGCGTCGGCGCGATCCCCGAGGGTGAAGCGCCGCCGGCGCCGCCCGAGCGTGAGGATCGTGAAGCGCACCTGGAAGCAGCGTGGCTGCGAGCCTGGGAGGCGGAGTCCTACGCCGAAGCCGCGGAACTGCTCGACGAGCTGCTCACCCTGCGCCCGACGGACAAGTTCGTCGCGTACAACCTCGCGTGCGCCCGGGCCCAGGTGGGGGATGTGGACGCCGCGGCGGAGACGCTGCTCGATGCACTGTCGCTTGGCTTCGTGGACTTCCACCACATGCAGCGCGACGAGAGTCTGACACCGCTGCACGCCGACCATCGCTGGCGAGCGATTCTCGAGAACTGGAGCCGCCTGCTGGACACGCGCGCGGATGCCGAACTGCAGGCGATGGAGAAGGCATTCGGCGGAGGCTATGTGACAGATCGCAGCGCGGAGCTGCGTCTGAATTACGTCGCGGCGTTCGCTCCGCCGGAGTTTGAGGCTGCCCAGCAGGAGATTCGGCGCGTCGCCGCGTGGGTCGGGCGCATCATGCCGATCGCGCCTGAGGATGACCCGCAGCCGGACCCGTGGGTCACGGTGATCCTGCCGACGCAGGAGGATTTCGTGCGCTTGATCGGCATCGGTCGCGTGGGAGGCATCTACGACAAGGATGCCAAGCGGCTTGTGTCGCGCGACATCGGCCCGAGTTTGCGGCATGAGTTCGTGCACGTGTTGCACTGGCGACACATGGACCGTCTCGGGCAGCGGCATCCGATCTGGTTGCAGGAGGGACTGGCGTCGCTCGTCGAGGACATCGAGGAGCGCGGTGCCGAGGGCATGCGCATCCGCCCGTCCTGGCGGACCAACATCGCCAGTCGGCTGGCCCGCGGTGCTCGGCTGACGCCATGGTCGAGGCTGTTCGCGATGGAACGCGACGACTTCGTGCTGCGTCGTCCTCGGGCGAACTACGCCCAGGCCCGTGCCGTCGTGCTGTTCCTGCATGAGCAGGGGAAGCTGGGGGTGTGGTATCGCACCTACGTGGACCGGTTTGACGAGGATGCAACCGGCCTCCGCGCGTTTGAGGAGGTCTTCGATCTGCCGGCACGGGATGTGGAGCGCCAGTATCGGGTGTGGCTGGCGGAGCTTGAGCAGGTGGCGGACATCGATCGGCCCGGGGCGGCGTCCCTGGGTATCGCGTTGTCTCCGGGACGGGGCGACGGGCCCATGGTGGACCAGGTCGTTTCGATGATTCCAGGCGAGGTAGGGGGACGGCCGGGTGAGCGGCTGCGTTTCCGCGACGTGATCACTGCAATCGATGGCACGTCGCTCCGAACACTTGATGAGCTGTATCGACTGCTCGGCGCCTACGACGAGTGTAGCGAGTTGGGGTTGGCCCGCGCGTCTACTCAGGCTGCTCGACGAGCGTCACCGGGATCTCGAGACGACG
>JBCBTA010000030.1:0-14478 GCA_039818905.1 Planctomycetota bacterium | reverse complement strand
TTCACCGACTTGATGCGGCTGAGCACGATGATGTCAGGACGCACCTTGCGAAGCTTCATCCCGATCAGGCTGAACAGCGAGACGCGGGCGCCGGACAGGAAGGCCTGCACCCAGAGGTTCAGGAACTGGAAGATGAAGAAGCCGATGAACAGAGCGACAACACCGGCGATGATCAGCGGAACCCAGACGAAGGGTGACGACATTGATGCCCTTTCCTGACGATGGAGCGAGAGGCCAGAGTGTCATTATCGCGGGCCGAAGCCGGTTGGCAACGTCAGGCGGGGTCTGATGTCTCGGGACTGAGAAGTTCGGACACGCCGGTCAGGGCTCGATGGCCCGGACCTTGACCTGGTTGCCCTCGACGGAGGTCACGCGCACCGGCGTCCCTGCGTCAATCGCGCCGCCCTCAGCAAGCACCTCGACGCGCATGCCATCGATATCCGCCGCTCCTACCGGGTACATGTCGGTCTTGGCGACGCCAGTCGCCCCCACCAGCGCCTGTTCGGTCTCCCGACGCTCGCGCTCGGCCTCCAGACGTTCCGCCTCCGCCTGTTCAGGATCATCACCCAGCAGGAGGTCTTTCCCGAAGGGCGTGTAGGGCATGACCTTGATCGCGAAGTTGAACGCCGCCACGGCACCGACCACCGCGACGCCCATGGAGATCACGCCCCAGACCCAGTCCACCGTCCAGAAGGCCACGATGCCGCCGACCGCCGCGATCCCGGCGACGATGGCGATCAGGCCGCCGGAGGGAATGAACAGCTCGATGACGACGAGGAGGAATGACGCGCCAAGCAGGCCGAAACCCCACAGCAGCTTCTGGTCTTCTGTCATGCGTCTGCTCCTGCGCCGGCATCCTCGACGCCGACGCGGTTGCCATTGACGTTGACGACGCGCACCTTCGCACCGGCATCGACGAAACCATACTCGGCGACGACGTCCACCAGCGTGCCGGCGAAGTCCGCCGTGCCGCTCGGACGCAGTGGCGTCACCGACGTGCCAAGGTCACCCGGGTGCACCGGTCCGTCGTTGGCCACCGTCGCCATCGCCTCCAGGGTGCTCTCGCGCTGCTCTTCGGGGGCCCAGGCCCGCTGCGCTTCGCCCATGACAAGCCGGTTGGCGATGGGAATGCTGCGGGTGTACTTGGTCACGAAGAACATGCCCACGACCGCGGCGAAGACCGCCAGCAGCACGGTGCTGACCGCCCAGGCGAGGTCGCTCCCGCCTCCGCCACTACCCGGGAAGAGCTGGCCGGCCCCGGCAAAGGTGCCGACGAGGCCCGCCAGCAGGCTCATCAAGCCCAGGATGCCAGGCACACCGAAGCCCGGCACGACGAAGACCTCCAGCAGAATCAGCCCGATGCCAAGGAGGATCGCCGCCAGGGCCCACCATGTCGCGGCCCCAAGCAGCATCGGCGGCACGATCAGCCCCGCCAGTGCCAGCAGCGCGACGCCGCCCGCCACGCCGATTCCCGGCATGGACAACTCGAGGAACATCGACAGCAGGAAGATCACGATCAGCACGCCGCGAACGACGAGGCCGCTGGTGCCCTGCGTCATGAACTCAACGACGTTCTCAGACCATGACTGATCCAGCCGACCAAGGTTCTGCGCGCCGACATGGGCCATGAGCTCGGCGTCGGTATCGATGGGCTTGGGTGATGCCGTGAAGCCGAACGCCTCGAGCAGGTCCGCCTTGAGCGTCAGCAGTGTCTGACCATCGGTGGCGTACCCGATCACCTGGTAGTCCTGTGGATTCTCCTCAGCGAAGTTGGGCCGGCGCGTGCGGGAGACGAGCCCGTCGCTGACGGACTTGGTCACGTCCGAGCTGAGCCGATCCGACCCCGAAATGAAGTCCGTCTCCGGCGCGACGGGCACGCCCTCATCGCCGAGCGGATCCACCTGTGCATCGTTCTCGATCGCGGGCAGCGACGAAGCCGGCGGCGTGATTTCGCCCGAGGGGACCATCGACGTCCCGCGATCCGGTTCATCGCCAAAGAGCTGGCCGTACTCCGTCTCCGTCAGGAAGAACATCTCGCCGGTGCGCGTGTTCCGCACTTGCCACGTCTCGACGCCGAGCGTCATGAATCCCTGCACGAGGATCTCGTCGTAGCCGTTGAGCCGGGCCGAATCGACGATCTCCGCAATCATCGGCGCCATCATCTTGGCCTTGAGCGTCTCGTCATCGAGGCTGTCAACGCTCTGGGCCCCGAACGGCCCGGCGAGGATGCCCGCGGCGTCGCCCATCGACGCGTTGGTCGCAATCACGATCTCGTTGCACGCCAGCGCGATGATGGCGCCGGCGGAGTACGCGTTCGGATTGACCCATGCGATGGTCGGCTTGGGTGAACCCTTGATCTCGCCGCAGATCTCCAGGCACGCGCCGACTTCGCCACCCGGGGTATCCAGCTCGACCACGATGGCGTCGGCGCCCTGATCCAGGGCCGTCGCCATACGGCGCTGGAAGCTGGAGGATGTCACCGCCGTGATCGGTCCCTCGATGGTGATCACGGCGAGGTTGGGCGCGTAGATCGACGACGACACTGAAGCCGCGGCCGTCGCACCATCGGGAGACGCCGAGACCGTCTCCGAGCCGGTGGAGACCGGCGCGGTGATCGCCGCGAGCACGAACAGCAGACCCAGGCGCAGCCATGTGCCGGGCGCGATGCCAGTCCGCGTCGATGTCCTGCATGTTGACTTCAGCATTCCCGCAAACCTCATGGACTTCCTGAACGAGGTCGATGAATTGTAGGAACCCACATCCGGGCATCCGGAGATCGGTCAGCCGGCGCCGCCCGGTGCCTCACCGGTGGCGTCAAAAGGCTTCGACGCCCCGACGGACTGCTCGACCCGCCACTGCAACCGCGCACCCTCGCAGTCGATGTGGACGGCGAAGAAGCCATCGGTGCCGTGGGCCTCGACGAGGGGCCAAATGATGCTGCGATCGGTTTCGGGCAGGGGCAGGTCATGCACGCGCTCAGGCTCGATCCACTCCAGACGCCCCTCGCGCATCTCGAAGGGCTCGAACGAAACCGGGCCCATGACCCGGTAGTAGAACAGCAGCCAGTTCGTGCGCCCGCCGTCGGCGGATCCGGCCTTGGCGGGATAGCCCCGCTCGCTGATCATCCCAACGAGCCGGAGGCGGTCGATGTCGATCTCGACGCCGGCCTCCTCCTGAATCTCCCGCTGTGCGCACTGAGCGGGACTCTCGCCCGTCTCGACGTCCAGCTTGCCGCCAATCGGCGAGTAGAGGTCCTTGTTCGGGTCCTTGAGCCGGTGCAGCAGCAGCAGGCGGCCCTGCGGGTCGCGGAGGTCGCAAAGCACGGCGATCTTGTACGGGTGGCTCATCGTCACAGCCCGGAAGACTAGCGACTTCCCCCATCCACGGCGGGTCCGATCAGCACGAACCTTCGTGCATGCATCGCATTTCTCCGGGCACGTTTCGCCCCTCGCCGATTACCCTTGCATGCACGACGCCATGACCTCACGACACGCGCCATCCACCACCAGCCCCGCGGCACCCGACGACCTGCGGGGCAAGCACGTCTACTGCATCGGCATCGGCGGCTGCGGCATGTCGGGCCTCGCGCGCATGTTCCGGTCGCGCGGCGTCGTCATCAGTGGCTCGGACATGCACCCGACCGGCGTCACCGACGCCCTCGAAGCCCACGGCGTCGAGGTGCGATTCGAGCAGGCCAGTGGCATCCTGCCCGACCACGTGGACATCGTCGTCGCCTCCGCCGCCATCAAGCCGGACCACCCGGAGATGCTCACCGCCACGGAACGCGGCATCCCGACGCTCACCTACGCCGAGGCACTGGGCCTGTGCATGTCCACCTCGACGGGCGTCGCCGTCGCGGGAACCCATGGCAAGTCCACCACCGTCGGCATGCTGGGCCACGTGCTCACGCACGCCGGGCTCGACCCGTCGGTCATCGTCGGAGCGCAGTGCGCACAGCTCGCGGCTCCGGGCGAACCGCCCACCGGCTGTCGCATCGGCGCCGAGTCCGTCCCCACGGGTCCGCTGGCAGGCGCACCGGGCTTCCTGCTGGCCGAGGCGTGCGAGTTCAATCGGTCGTTCCACCACCTCCAGCCGCAGGTCGCAGCGATCACCAGCGTCGAGGCCGATCACCTGGACATCTACGGCTCGCTCGACGCCGTGGTCGGCGCATTCGCAGACTTTGCGCGGCTGCTGCCGGATGCATCCAAGGGCGGACGCCTTCTCATCGCCCATGACGGTGCGCACCGGCGCGAAGTCACCGCGGGCGTCCGCGCATCGGTCGAGACCGTCGGCTTCGCGCCCGGCGCCGACTGGCATGTGACGTACGACACCGCCGCACGGCGCGTCGGGCTCAACCACAAGGGACGGCATGTTGCGAACTGGGTGATGCGCCTTCCCGGTGAGCACATGGCGATCGACAGTGCGTTTGCCGCCGCACTCGCCATCACGCTCGGTGCCGACCCGGCGCCAGTCGCCGAGGCGCTCACCGCGTTCACCGGTGTTGACCGGCGCATGCAGATTCTCGGTGAAGTCGCCCTGTCAAGCGATCCCGAAGCTCCAGCGGTGCGCGTCTACGACGACTACGGCCACCACCCGACCGAGATCGACGCGACGCTACGAGCCTTGCGTGAATTCGAACGCCCCGAGGAGCGCAACGGCCGGCTGATCTGCGTCTTCCAGCCCCACCAGCACTCGCGGACGCGCTTCCTGCTTGACGAATTCGCCGCGGCGTTCAGCCATGCGGATGTCGTCATCGTGCCGCACATCTACTTCGTGCGCGACTCCGAGGCGGAGAAGACGCGCGTGTCCGCCGCGGACCTCGTGGACCGACTGCGCGACCGCTCGGTGCGTGCCATGCACCTGTATCCGTTCGAAGCGATCGTCGAGCAGCTGCAGAACCTCTGCCGCCCGGGCGACCTGCTGGTCGTGATGGGCGCCGGACCGGTGTGGGAAGTTGCACGCGACTTCATGCAGGCGCATCGGAGCGATGCGCAGCGGGAGCGGGCAACGACACCGTGACGGCGACGCTGCACGAGATCCTCGAGAGCAACGCCCCACTACCCACGTGGTTTGGCATCGGTGGACGGGCCGACACACTTGCACGACCCCGCACGTCCGAAGAGCTGCGCGATCTGCTCGTCATGTTCGCGGGCCAGCCCATTCGCATTCTGGGCGACGGTGCGAACTTGCTCGTCGATGATGACGGCGTGGGCGGGCTCGTCCTCTCGCTTGATGCCTTCAATCAGGTCGAGTTCACCAGCCATGACGACGCGCCGGGACGGCGCCAGCCCGTCTCCGTGCTCGTCGGCGCAGGCGTCCGGCTGCCCAAGCTCATCGTCGAGACCGTCCGGCGAGGACTGGCGGGTCTGGAGACGCTCGCCGGCATCCCCGCAAGCATCGGCGGCGCAGTCTTCATGAACGCCGGCGGTGCCTTCGGCCAGATCGCCGACGTCGTCGAGTCGGTCCACGCCACCACGCGCCTCGGGGACGAGCTCGTCATCCCACATGACCAGATCTGCTTCGACTACCGCCACTCCGGACTCGGCTGGCTTGTCATCACCGGCGCCGAGTTGCACCTCACCCACCTGCCCGCGTCCGAGCACGCCGCGCTGCGCCAGAAGCTCAAGGATGTCATGGCGTACAAGAAGGATTCGCAGCCGCTCGCCGATGACTCCGCGGGCTGCGTCTTTCGCAACCCGACCGTCTCCGGAATGCGCGTCAGTGCCGGCATGCTCATCGATCAGTCCGGCTGCAAGGGCATGCACGTCGGCGGTGCGCGCGTTTCCGACGTGCATGCGAACTTCTTTGTTGCAGAGGATGGCTGCCGCGCCGCGGACATCATCGCGCTGATGGATGAGGTGCAGCGGCGCGTCGAGGAGACCTGCGGCGTGCATCTGCAGCCCGAAGTCGTCGTCTGGCGAAGAGGAGAAGACCGGTGAGTCAACCCACGGTGCTGGTGCTGGCAGGCGGACCCGATGCCGAGCGCGAGGTCTCACTGGCGGGAGGCAAGGCGATCGCTGCAGCGCTGGAGCGCGGCGGGGAGTGGCGCGGGCATCTCGCGCCGGTCGATCGTCTCACCCTCGACGAGCTGCGCACACTGCCGGGCGATGTCATCTTCCCCGTACTGCATGGCCCCTTCGGCGAGGGCGGCGGCCTGCAGCGCGTGTTGGAGGCGGACGGACGCCCGTACGTCGGCTCGCGTGCCGTTGCATCGCGCATCGCCATCGACAAGGTGCTGACCAAGAGCGTCGCCGGAAGCCTCGGCATGGATGTCCTGCCCACGGCCCTGCTGGACCCCGCCGACGACACTCTTGCCATGGCCCTGCCCGTGGTGGTGAAACCGGTCTTTGAAGGCTCCACGATCGGCCTCCACATCTGCGACGCGCACCACGCATGGGAAGCGGCGCACAGGGCATCTGCCGCCCTGGGCAAGCCCTGCATGATCGAGCCGGCGGTCCAGGGCCGCGAACTGACCGTCGGGCTGCTCGATTCGGGCCGGGGGCTCGAGCCCCTCCCGATCATCGAGATCGAGCCCGCCGACGGCCTGTACGACTACGAGGCCAAGTACGCCCGCAACGACACCGGCTACACGGTGGAGCCCGCCATCCCGGAGCAGGTCGCCGCGACCATGCGTGAGAAGACGCTGAGCCTCGCCGCCGCCATCGGCGTCCGCCATCTGTGCAGAGCCGATTTCATTCTGGACGAAGACAACCGACCGTGGTTCCTCGAGATCAACACGATGCCCGGCTTCACGGACCACTCGCTGGTCCCGATGGCCGCGGAGCACGCCGGCCTCGATCTCGCCGCACTCACCACCCGGTTGGCGACGCTGGCCGAAGCAGAAGGCGACGCGCATGAGCAAGACGTCCAAGACAAGGAAGAGCTCTCGCAGCACTGACGACGGACCCTCGATCCGTGAACGGCTGGGGGATGCCGGCGTGATGCTCGGCCGAGCTGCGGGCGGGATCATCGTCGTCGTCCTCCTCGTCGCGTGGATGCTCTCGGTCGGTCCACTGCAGGAGCGCGTCGGTCTGGTGCGTGCGCTGCCGGTCTCCGCCGAGATGCACTGGCCCCCCATTACCGCCGCCGCACCTGGCGGCGAGGCCGAGACGTGGATTCCCATCGAGATGCAGCGAGCGCTGACCCAGCTCGTTGAGCAGACGGTCAGCCCCGACCCCTTTGATGCAGCCTCGCTTGAGCAGGCGCGCATGATGCTCGAGTCAACCGGGTGGTTCACGCAGCTGGACGCCGTCACGCGCGACGTCGGTGGCGTTGTGCATGTCGAGGGTTCCTGGCGCGTGCCGGCGGCAGTTGTCGTCAAGCACGGCGCCGAACATCTCGTCGGACTCGACGGCGCCCCGATGCGCCTGCCCGACGGGATGCGTCCGCCGACGGCACTCTTCCGCATCATCAACCCGCAGGCTGACGTGCCGCAGGATCCCGATTCGGGCGAGACGCGCTACGGCGTGCCGTGGCACTTCGACGACGTCCACATGGGTATCGCCCTGCTCGAACGCGTCGCTGGCCTGCCCGAATCGACGGCGTTGATCGGCGTGGACCTGTCGGATTACCCGCAAACGGGCCGCCTGGTCCTCGTCTCCGACGCGAGTTGCCGCCTGGTGTGGGGCGCGCCCCTGGACCAGCCGGTTCCGGGTGAGACCGGGATCGAGCGTAAGATCGCGCACCTGCGGACGATCCTCGATCCCCGCCGCAGGCTTGACCGTGCCCAGCGACGCATCGAGCTGTTCACCGACCATGTCTTCATCGATCGAACCCCCGAAGCCACCCCGTCGCCCTGACCCGGCGCCAGGCTATCGCTTCGGCCCGTTCGTCTTCGTTCCCGAGTTCCGAGCCACGTCGGGGCGCGATCCGTGGGCCCATCGCAAGGGTGAGCCGCGCGTCTTCGCGCTGCTGTGGTCGCTGTACCTGATGGCGTCGGCCATGCTCACGATCTTCGCATCCCGGGCCCTGACACCCCCGGCCCTGGAACAGTACCGGTACGGCTGCCGCGCGATGGTGATCATGATCGCCATCGGGACGGTCATTCTGTGGCCGGCAACGCGCCTGAGTCAGGCGCCGCCCCGTCGCCCCGCGCGGGCTGCCCTGATCGACATGCTGGTGCTGCTCGGCCCGGTACAGGTCGTGATCTGGCCCATGCCCGTTCTGACGTGGTGGAGTTTCGAGATGACCGCGGGCCTTGTCGCGGTTGTTGCGTCGTGGACCGCGCTCTCGTGCGCGCTCGTCGCGCTCGGCTCCGGCTCGCGCTCCATGCTGCTGCGATCGATGCTCATGCTGCTGTGCATGGTCGCGGTGCTGACGGGGCCGCTGCTGATGTTCATGTCGGTGAGTGCAGACCCGACGCCGCGATGGCTCTCGCTGCTGTCACCGATCACCGCGCTGTGGGCGATCGCCGAGGCGCCGGGCAGCAGGGGCGGGGCGCCCAGCGGCGGCGAGTGGTGGCTCATCGCGGCGCCCGCCATCGTCGGTGCAGTCCTGTGGATCGCCGCGGCGATGCGTCGTTTCGGTGAGGCCTGCGAGGAAGCGCCCACCGCGTGACCCGGCGCCGCCGCTGTACCACCACGAAGGTCGGTGCTAGCATCGCTTCTCGCGCGCAACTGCGTGACTGCCTTTGAGGAGACCGCAATGGACTTCATGACCGCCGACGAAAAGACCCAGCTCGAAGCGAAGCTCGAGGAGCTCAAGTCCAAGCGCGGCGAGATCACCGAGCGCATCGCCGAGGCCCGTGCCCTTGGCGACCTCAAGGAGAACGCCGAATACCACGCCGCCCGCGAGGACCAGGGCCTCAACGAGGCGGAGATCAGGCGGCTGGAGGAGCGTCTGGCCAGTGCCAAGGTCGTCTCCGACGATCAGGTGCCCGACGACATGGTCTTCGTCGGCGCGACCGTCAAGCTGCGCGATGAGGACGGCGACGAGGATGTCTACCGCCTGGTGGGAGAAGCCACCGGCGCAGGTGGCGACATTATCGAGGTGACCGTCACCAGCCCTATGGGTGAGTCGCTCATGAAGGCCCGTGTCGGCGAGACCATCCGTGTCGATGCGCCGCGTGGCACCATCCGCTTCGAGGTCGTCGAGATCCTCTGAGCTTGCGTGTTCGTCGGCGGGCGCTGATGATCCGCTGGTGAGCTTTCGCGAAGCCAACTTTGACGGTCTCGTCGGCCCCACGCACAACTACGCGGGCCTCTCCCCGGGCAATCTTGCCAGTGCATCCAATGTGCGTGCGCGGGCGTTTCCGCGCAAGGCGGCGCTCCAGGGACTCGACAAGATGAAGGCGCTGGCCGACATGGGGCTGGTGCAGGGCGTCATCCCGCCGCACGAGCGCCCCCATGTCCCGACGCTACGCGCACTGGGCTTCACCGGTGACGACGCGCAGGTCATCCACCATGCCGCCAAAGAGGCCCCGCATCTCCTATCGGCGTGCGCCTCGGCATCAGCGATGTGGACCGCCAACGCTGCGACCGTGTCACCCGCGCCGGACACCGCCGACGGGCGCACCCACTTCACCCCCGCCAATCTGGCCGGCAACCTGCACCGGGCGATCGAAGCGCCGGTGACGACGCGCATCCTTCGCGCGATCTTCCGCGATGCAAACCGCTTCGCCGTGCATGATCCGCTCCCCGGCGCACCGGAGACCGGCGACGAGGGTGCAGCCAACCACACGCGTCTGTGCGCATCGCACGGCAGGCCGGGCGTCGAACTCTTCGTCTTCGGTCGCTACGCCGTCGCCGGCGCCCGCCCCGAGGGAGAGCCACTGGTGCAGCCTGCCCGTTTCCCGGCGCGGCAAACGTACGAGGCATCCGTCGCCGTCGCCCGGCTGCACGGCCTCGATCCGTCGCGCGTGGTGTACGCCCAGCAGCATCCCGATGCGATCGACGCCGGCGTCTTCCACAACGACGTGATCGCCGTCGGCAACGAGAACGCCATGCTGTACCACGAGGATGCGTGGCGCGATGGCGACGCGGTACTCGACCAGGTGCGCGAGCGACTCGGATCGGACGTGCATGGCGTCCGCATCCACCGGGATGAGGTCTCGGTGGCCGAAGCCGTGGGAACCTACCTGTTCAACTCGCAGCTCATCACCCGTCCCGACGGCGAGGGCATGATGCTGGTGTGTCCACAGGAGTGCGCCGAATCGGCGTCGGTGACGGCTGCGCTCCAGCGGGTCGTCGAGGATGACAATCCGATCACGCGTGTTCTGCACTTCGATGTCCGCGAGTCCATGCGCAATGGCGGCGGCCCCGCGTGCCTGCGCCTGCGCGTCGCACTCGCCGACGCCGATCTCGCCAGCGTGAACCCCGGCGCACTGCTCTCGGGCGCGCTGCATCAGCGCCTGACCGCGTGGGCCGAACGCCGCTATCGCGAGCAGCTCGACCCGGCGGACCTGCAGGACCCTGCTCTCGTCACCGAGTGCCGCGACGCCCTGGACGAGCTCACGCGGATCCTCGAGCTGGGCGATATCTACGACTTCCAGCTCGCCTGACCTCGCCTACCGTTTCGGGCGGCGATGAAGTACTCCTACTCCGAATTCGACGACGTTGGCCGGTTCCTGTCACCGGACGATCTGTTCCCGTCGTCGCAGTTCGTCGAGTTCATCCTCCAGCATGGGCAGGAAGGGCTCGAGGCGCTTGATCAGCATCCCGACGAGCAACTCGCGGCCATGATCGCCGAGATGATCCAGGCGGGTTTGCTGGAGCGCGATGAGGATGGCACGCTGTCGCTCACACCCCACATGCTTCGCGGCATGCAGCATCGCTCCTTCCTCGAGATCTTCCGCAATCTCAAGCCGGGCGTGCACGATGGCCACGAGGCCCCCGAGACGGGCTCGCGGGGTGACCGCACCGACGGCACCCGGGCGTACACCTTCGGCGATCCGCTCAGCGAGATCGCCATGGGTCAGACGATGCGCAACGCCATGCAGCGCACCGCCGCGGAGCAGCGCCGCGATGGGCGAACCGACGAGGACGTGCTGCCGCTGAAGCTGCGCGATGACGACGTCGAGCTCTTCAATATCGAGGCGACGACGGACACGGCCATGTGCATCGTCGTCGATCTCTCCGGCTCGATGATGCGCTACGGCAGGCACATCGCTGCCAAGCGCGTCGCGCTGGGCATGCAGGCGCTCGTTCGCGAGAAGTTCCCGCTCGACACCATCGACTACGTCGGCTTCGCCTCGACTGCCGAGTCACTCGCCGCCGAGGACCTGCCGATGGTGATGCCCAAGCCCATCACCACGCGTGACTGGGAAGTGCGCGTTCGCTGCCCGCTCGACCAGGCTCACCTGACGCATCCCCACTTCACGAACCTTCAGCATGCCCTGCGGCTTGCGCGGCTGAAGCTGTCTCGTCGCGGAGCGCCCAACAAACAGATCTTCCTGATCACAGACGGCCAGCCGACGGCACATCTGTCATTTCCCACCGCCGAAGGTGGATTCGCGCCGCTCAACTGTGAGCCGTCGCAGACGATCCTGAATCTCGTGTATCCGCCGAGCGAGGCGTCGTCGGAAGCGACGCTGACCGAGGCGCACCGCTGCATGCAGGCGGGCATCCGCATCTCCTCCTTCGCGCTCATCGAGGAGTACTACGGCATGGACTGGGTCGGCTTCATCGATCAGATGACGCGGCTGGTCCGTGGCGTCGCCTTCTACTGCACCGCAGGCGATCTCGGCGCGACCATCATGGAGAGCTACCTCACGGGCAAGCGCCAGAAGCGCCCGCTCGGGTAGGGAATGTGCGGGGCACGTCTCGCCACTGCATCCGTTGGACGTGTCCCACGCCCGGACTTGTGGCAGACTCTTGGCATGGATCGGCAGCAGCGCATCAATCCGGGTCATCGTCAGGTGCGCAAGACGCTGCGCATCGCCGGCGTGATCGCGGCACTCATCGGATTGACATGCATCGTCATCGGCACCGGCGAGTTCGTGCTCGGCTTCGGCTCTCGAATGGGGACGGGAAGCCCGAAGCTCTTCTGGCTCAACTTCGTTGGTGCGCCGATCCTGTTCGTCGGGCTGGTCATGCTGGCCCTGGGCTTCACCGGTGCCGTTGCGCGATATCAGGCCGCGGAGCTTGCCCCCGTCGCAATCGATACCGCGAACGAAGTCTCCGATGCAGCGAGGCCGGCGGTCCGGGCCGTCGCCCAGTCCGTCGTCGAAGGCATCCGGAGCGCAGACGCGGACACTTCGACGTGCCCATCTTGCGGCGTCTCCAACGACGGGGACGCGAGCTACTGTGACGCCTGTGGTGTCAGGATGGATGACCCGTCGTCAGATGCGCGCGACATGGGGTGAGTGCTTCCCCGTCATCGCATACCACGGCGTGACAGCCAGCCCCGGCATCCGTGCAAGGATGGGCCATCCCGTGCGCAGCAGCGCCGGGCGCATGAACGTCTCAGCCGCGAGACGACACGCCGGGCGACGCAGCCGCAGTCGTGTGCGATACGCCATCGCGAACCGGCGCTGCGTGTCCTGCAGGTCTGCGGGATCCAGCATCGTCCCGAGCGTCGATCCCGCCCAGAGAGCCATGCCGATACCTTCGCCGCCCACCGGCTCCACGGCACCAGCCGCGTTGCCGACGCGGAATGACCGCACGTGTCCGGGTGTGATGTAGGGCGAGCCCGCCACGCCGCAGGACATCCATGTGCCATCGACCCACGAGTTGTCAAATGCTGGCAACGACTCACGTACGAGAGCACTGAAATCACCGCCGTGGCGTCTGACCAGTGTGCTGCGCGCGACGAGCGCCAGTGTTGACAGCCCGCACTCCACGCCGACAGTGCCGATGTACGCCCCGAGGGCGCAGCGCATCCGAATACCCTCGATCGGCACGCGAAGGTGACACTTGGCGCCAACCACGCCGCGGCGCATCGGCGTCGGCCCCGCGTCGTCAAAGCGCCCCACGCCATCGGCGTGGACCACGGCGTCGGCATGAACGTGCTCGCCCGACGCAAGCTCGACGGCGACATGGTCGGCGGCGTACCGCACGCGCGACACCCGAGCCGGCTGATGGACCTTCACGCCCGCGGCCTGCGCGCGGTCGAGCAGGGCATCGTCGAGCGAAGTGCGGCTCAGGACCCATGCTTCCGTCGGCATCCGCCACTCTGACGTGCGGTCGTCCAGCTCGATGGTGAATGTGCCGACGCGTCGGGCACCACGCCCGCGCAGCTCGCTCGGTGGGAGCAGCGACTCCAGGATGGCAGTCGCGGCCGGCGAGATGAACTCGCCGCAGACCTTGCGGCGTGGGAACGCCTGTCGCTCCACGAGCACGGACTCGAAGCCTCGCTGCGCCAGACGCAATGCGCAGCTGGAGCCGGCGGGTCCTGCTCCGATGATGGCAATGCGTGGCGTCATGGTGGCAGCGTATTCGTTCAACGCGACATCAGCGATGCAGCGGCGATGACCACGCGCCGGGCCGCTCGCCGGCCAGCGTGAACCGCTGCCCGAGGATGCTGATCCGGCCCTTGGTGTACCCGAGCTCGAGGCGACGGCGGAACTGCTCGACTTCCCGCGTCGTGAATCCCTTGCGCACGCTGACGCGGGCGTCATGCCGCACGATCTCGGGTTGTCCCACAGTCAGGACATGAATCCCCACGAGGGCGAGGCGGGTGCGCAGCAGATCGTTCCAGACAATGCCCGTCCGCGCCAAACGATCCATGATGCGCAGGAGCGTCAGCACCTCGATTTCGGGAAAGTGGTGCAGGAACATCCCTGCGTGGACGTAGTCGAATGCGCTGTCCTCATACCGATCGGCCAGCCGCAGCGCATCGGCCTCGACGAGTTCGATGGCGTCCGTCTCCCCGCTCGTCTCGACATGCTCCCGCGCAAGATCGAGTGTCGTCGGGTGCAGATCGACGGCGGTAATGCGCACATCGAATCCCGACCGGGTCGCCCATCGGCGCACATCCACCGGGATGTCGGCCGAGCCCGTGCCGATGTCGAGCAGGGTGATCGGTCTGTCTCGAGGCCAGCGCTTCGACCACCGGTGCAGGCACCGGATGAGCGAGGCCGAGCCGCCAAGCCGCCGGTTCACGAATCGGATGAAGCGCAGCGACGCCGCGAGGTCCTCGCGTGAGGTGCTCGGCTCATCCATGATCTCCGGCGTCATGTCGCGCTGCATGCCCGAAGGGTACGTCGCCGGCTGGCAATGGCGTACACTCGCGCTGTGCGACCTCCGTCACACTCACTGGCCCGTTGGGTGCGCGCGCGACCCGCCGTCCTGCCGCTGCTGCTGCTGCTGGCGACGTGGATTCCCGGCATGGACCAGGGCTGGCCCCGCACCGATGCGCACCTGTACACCGGCGTCGCGCTGCTGGCGTACGAGTCCGGCGACCTGTGGACGCTCCACGCAGGCTCCGAGGTGTACTTCAACAAGCCGCCAGCAGTGTGGGAAGGCGGGTGACCCAGATGTCGGTGCCAAACGCTCGCAGGAATGCACCATGGATCCAGAAGGTCAGCGGCGGCTTGTTGAA
>JBCBTA010000029.1:0-14543 GCA_039818905.1 Planctomycetota bacterium | reverse complement strand
CCATCGTGCCCTCCATCACCTCGGTGTCGGGCGTGATGGATGCGAGCACGTAGTCGAAGCCCTGCTCTTCCGCGATGGCGGCGGCGGAGGAGCGCACCAGGGTATATGCCTGGCGGTACTGCTCCGTGACGAAGGTCTCCATCTTGGCCATCGCGGCGCCGCGCGTCTGCTCGAACTGCTGCTGCAGCATGAAGAACTGCTGACGCTTCTGGTTGGTGTCCTCTGCGGTGGGATCGGCGTCGCTCAGCTCGGTCTGGAGCGTGATCAGCTGCTCGCGCATCGGCTGGAGCTGCTCGTTGAGGCTGGCCTGCATGGCGTCGCGCTCCGGCTGGAAGCGCTCGGTTTCCATCAACTCGTCAGCGATGGTGGTCACGGGGCAGATGGCGATGGCGTGCTGTACGTCCGCCGCGGTCTCGTGATCATCGGCAAGGGCGACCTGGGGCGAGCCGAAGTGGCCGCCGAGTGCGACGACGAGGGCGGTCACGGCGATCAGAGCAACGACAAGATTCGAATAGCGGGTCATGGGATCTCCGGGGCAACTGGAATCGCGCGGCGTCATCGACGCGCGGCGGCGTACTGTACGCGGGCGGGGAATGACACCACGCAGGTTTGGCGAATCAGCGGCGTGCGGGCAGCCACAGGTAGTAGAACCCGGCGTCAACGCCACCCGACGACGGCATGTCGAGGTCGAGCAGGCTGACCTCGATGTTTTGCTCACCCGGGCCAAACATGAACCGGTCCACCGTGCCGGCATCGACGCTGTAGACGGACGCCGGCTGTGCGCCCTTGGCGTGGTACTTGACCAGGTGCGCATCCGGGACGTCCGCCAACGTCTTGGCGGAGTCGAAGGCGTCGTGGACGGACCCGACCTCGTCGATGAGCCCCAGCGTCCGAGCCCGGGCGCCGGTGAAGACGCGGCCGTCGGTCACCATGTCGAAGGTGCGGGCATCCTCGGCCATGTCCGGGCGGCGTGTGGCGACGAGGCCCCGGAACGTCTCGTAGTACTCGTCCACAAGTTCTTGCGTCAGGGCGTAGTGCTCTTCGACGGGAGGCTCGAAGGGGTTGGTGATGGCCTTGTTGGGGCCGCTCACGACAGCGCGTCCCTCAATCCCGATCTTGTTCATGCCCCGCGAGAAGTTGAACGTCTGCACCAGCACACCGATTGAGCCGGTGATGGTGGCGGGCTGGGCCACGATGTGGTCGCCTGCGAGCGCGACGTAGTAGCCGCCGCTGGTGGCAAGCTCGGCCATCGAGATGACCACAGGCTTGCCGCTGCGATCGGAGAAGGATGCGATCTCGTCGTAGAGGGCTTCGGAGGCCGCGACCGTTCCTCCTGGGGAGTTGATGCGGAGGATCACGGCCACGACGTCGGGGTCCCCCTCGGCCTTGGCCAGCCGGGCCACGATGCGATCCAGCACGTTGCCGCCGGTGAAGAACCCGGCGTCGGGCGCGAACGTGATGAGCCCGACAACATCAATCATCGCCACCTTGGGCGATCGGCGGGTGGTGCCCGGGTCCGACAGCAGCGCGGTCTCCTCGAGCGTCCCGTCGCCGGGTGCGAGGTCGAGCACGATGCGGTTGGGCAGGCAGCCGGCCGACAGGAGTGCGAACAGGGCGAGCAGCGGCAGGGTGAATCGATGCATAGGGCGAGTGTACGCCCCGGGAGGGTGCAACATGGCGCAGGCGGGCTCCGGCGAGTACTGTCCGCACATGAGCAGTGGCTCCCCCGAGATTGGTCACGTCCCCGTGCTGATGAGCGCCGTGCTCGAGGCGCTCGAGCCGGCGTCCGGCGAGACGTGCATCGACTGCACGGCGGGGCGTGGGGGGCACGCGCGAGCCCTGGCCGAGCGGGTCGGGGCGACGGGGCGGGTCGTGGTCAACGATGCCGACCCCGCCAACGCCCGATTCGCCGCCTCTCGCGTGGAGGGGATCGACGAGCCGCCGGCCCTGTCGGTGTGGGAAGGCAACTTCGTGGACGTGCCGCGACGTGCGGCTGAGGAGGGGGTCCGGGCCGACGTGGTGCTAGCGGATCTGGGGTTTGCCAGCAGCCAGATGGAGGATGCCTCGCGGGGGCTGAGCTTCCAGCGCGAGGGGCCCCTGGACATGCGATTCGATCCATCCGGCCCGGTCACCGCGGGGCAGCTGGTGAACACGCTGCCGGAGCCCGAGCTGGCGGAGATTCTGCGAGACTTCGGCGAGGAGCGGGCGGCCCGCCGCATCGCTCGAAAACTTGTGGCCGAGCGGGAAGTCGCTCCGATAGACACGACGGCGCGTCTTGCGTCCATCGTGAGTCAAGTGATTGGTCCCCGAGGTGGCGGGCAGCGTCTTCATCCGGCGACCCGAACGTTTCAGGCCCTGCGGATTGCTGTGAACGACGAGATCGGCTGCCTGCGATCGCTGATGGAGGGTGTTGCTCGTGGAGCGACGCTGCTGCGAAACAACCCGGAGCACGCAGGCTGGCTCGCTCCGGGGGCACGGGTGGGCATCATCTCCTTTCACTCACTGGAGGATCGCGTCGTGAAGCGTGCCTTCGGCGAGTTGGCGGAGCGAGGACTGGGAACGGTGATGACCAAGCGTCCGATCGAGGCCGACGACAGCGAGCGCGAGCGCAACCCGCGTGCGCGCTCGGCGCGGCTGCGCGCGATACGGCTCGCGGTCCGGTAGGATGCCGCGGCGGTGACGCCGCGTTCATGAGCGCTTCGGGCTGAAAGGCTCGGTGCGGTGTTGCGAGGGAATCTCCCGGGCATGGATGCTCGGTCCCGCTGGTTGTAAGCAAGATCGCCTGGAGCAAGGACGCTTCCACAGATGACGCGCGAGCACAAGCTGGCCCTGATCGTCGGATTCGCTCTGGTCCTCGTCGTCGGGGTCCTGATTTCCGATCACCTCTCCGGTGCACGCCATCTGGATCTGGCCGAGAGTGCCGGCTCTGATCGCATGACGCCGGCCACGCACGTCCCGGGCTTCATGGAGCCGGACACCTTCGTGCTCAATCAGGAGCAGGTGCCGCAGACCAGGCCCGTCGAGACGACGCACTTCACACAGGAACGCCCGGCGCACTCCAACGTCTTCGCGGATGGCGCCAGCGAGGCGCTCAAGATCCTGCGGGAAGCGCAGGACAACCCCCCGGCAGCCCAGCCTGACACGATCGAGATGGGAGCTCCTCCGCTGCAGCGTCCCCGGACGCAGGTGCAGCCGACCCCGGAGCGCCCACGCGAGGTCAACGAGGATCGTCGCACCATGCCCGTGCATCGCGTGCAGCGCGGCGAGAGTCTGTGGAGCATCGCCGAGCGCTACTACGCCGACGGTCACCTCCATGATGAGCTCGCTGCGTACAACGAGGGCCGGGTCGGGCGTGACGGCGCACTGCAGCCGGGCGTCCGCCTGCAGATCCCTCCGTCGTGGATGCTCCGAGGCGAGCTCAAGCCCGCGACGAAGACGCCCCGTCAGACCCCGCGTCAGACGCCGAGCGCGGCGGCCTCCCGCACGTACACCGTGCAGCCGGGAGACACGCTTGGTGAGATCTCGATGGAGCTGCTCGGCACGAGCAAGCGCTGGCAGGAGCTGCTCGACCTCAACGGGCTCAAGGATGCGCGGTCACTGCGCGTCGGCATGAAGCTCAAGGTCCCGGCCCGCTGATCGGGCGGTCAGCCTGGAGGTTCTCGTGTCCGCGAAGCTGGCAGCATTGATCGTGGCCTTTGCATTGACGGCGGTCGGGCTGCTCGCGGTTCGCCAGCAGCGCCTCCAGGCAGTCAGTGACATGGCCTCGTCGATCGAACGGGCGGCGGAGATGGATCGGCAATCGTGGCGCCTGCGGGTCGAGGTTGCCCGGCGGCTGGATCCCGACGCGCTGCAGCGGGCCGTCGAGTCACTCGGCGATGTCTCGCCCCTGCAACTCCGCGAGTGTGAGATCATCTGCCCGCCGGAAGACGAGGATCAAGAGCCCGCCCACGTGGCTGATCCCGGTCGCGTTGCATCCGTTGAAGATGTGGACGGAGAGGAACGCTCGCTGTGATTGACCCGGGGCGCATGGTCCGTACGGTCGTGAGCAGCCGGACCGATCTTGTCGGAACGATCGTTGTTGCCGCGATGCTGCTTGGATTTGCGGTGGTCGTCGGTCGCATCGCCCAACTCCAGCTCGCTCCGCAGGACGCACTGCTTCCGCACGTGCAGGAGCGCGTCAGCAGCCGGACACATCCGGCCCGTCGTGGTGATCTGCTCGATCGGCGCGGGCGTCTGCTGGCGGGAACACAGCTTGGACATCGCGTCTTCGTCGATCCCTCAGCACTTCAGGCACCGTACGGCCCGACGCTGGCGGCACTCTCCGAGGTCACGGGTGTCTCCGTGGGAGATGTCGCCGATCGCGTGCTGGAGCGGGTGGAGCGCAGTGCTCGGCGCGTTGCATCGGGTGAGGGTCCGATTCGGTACGTCTCCGTCGGGCGAGCCCTGACGGAGCAGCAGGTCATTGCAGCCCAGCGACTGGACATTCCGGGCGTGCATCTCGAGCGTGTACCGGTGCGCACGCCCGCTGCCGGCGACACGGTCGCCTCGATCATCGGCAAGGTCGGCGCAGATCACGATGGCCTGCTCGGCGCGGAGCTGGCATTCGATGCAGGTCTGCGGCCGCAGGCCGGCGCGATGGACTACGTGCGCGATGCGCGCGGGCGCCCGCTGTGGGTGCGAAGCGACGGCTACACGCCGCCGGCCCAGGGCGAGAACGTGCGACTCAGCATCGATCTGGTGATTCAGGAGATGGTGCTTGAGGAGGTCGAGCGCGGCGTGCTTGACGCTGATGCCGCTGGTGGGCGCGCGATCGTGGCTGATGCCGCGACGGGCGAGATTCTCGCCATGGTGGACCATGTTCGCACGCCGGGACCGTCCGATGCCGTGCCCTTCGCCGCACCGCTCGACGATGGCGTCGATCCCGAGACGGTGCGGTACATCACGATTCCCGCCGATCCCCATCGCGTCATCCATCCTGCGATGGGACGCAACAGGTGTGTCGAGGATCTGTACGAGCCCGGCTCGACATTCAAGCCCTTCATGTGGGCATCAGTGACCGAGCGGAGCCTTGCCACACCGGATGAGGTCTTCGACACGCATGACGGCGTGTGGAGGACGGGGTATGGCAGGCGTCTCGAGGACGTCGTGCGTCGGCCGCGCATGACGTGGCGCGAGGTGCTGGTGCTGTCGTCGAACATCGGCATGGCACAGGGGACCGAGCGGTTGACCGCCGCGCAGATGCGGGCCGATGTCCTTCGCTTCGGATTCGGGGCCCCTACGAAGATCGGCTTGCCCGGCGAGTCGCCTGGCCTGGTCACGTCGAGCAGAAAGTGGAGCAACTACACGCATACAAGCGTCGCCATGGGACATGAAATCGGTGTGACGCCCCTGCAGATGGTGCGGGCGTTCTCCGCGTTCGCACGGACGGGTCAGATGGCAGGCACGATGCCCATGCTGACGCTACGTGCGATCGATGCGGATGAGCCATCCATACATGCGTTCGAGCGTGTGATCCGGACGGATGTCGCGGCGACCGCGCGGCACGCGATGGTGGCCGTGGCGGACAACGTCAAGTCGCGCATGCCGACGTGGTATCCCGATGATCCCGAGTGCCGGTACACGGTCTTCGGTAAGTCGGGTACTGCGGAGATTCCAAGGCCGGACGGCAAGGGGTACTTCGATCGCCAGCACGTTTCGAGCTTCATCGCCGGTGCACCGGTGGACATGCCTCGGATCGTCGTGCTCGTGGTGATCGACGATCCGGGGCCGTCGATGCGCGCGCAGCGTCGCCACTATGGTTCGGCCACGGCGGGGCCGGTGGTGCTGCGCGTCACGCGCCGCGTGCTGGAGTACTTCGGTGTTCCGACCTTGACCGACGATCTGGCTGTCGCCGAGTAGCTACTCGGACATGGTGTCGAGGCCGTAGGACTTCATCTTCTTGTAGAGCGTGGTCCGGTTGATGGCGAGCTGGTCGGCCGTTGCTTGCCGGTTCCAGTCATTGGCCCGCAGTGCCTTGAGCAGGATCAGTCGCTCCGGGTCCTTCAGCGCTTCTGCGAGGGGTTGCGGCTGCCACGGCTCGTTCTCATCCGCGTGCGCGTGCGCATGTGCATGCACCGGACGGACGGGTGCGCCGTCGGGGTCCGTGACGTACGGTGGCAGGTCTTCCAGCCCGAGCATGGGGCGCTTCCCGAGAACAACAGCTCGCTCAACGAGATTGGCCAGCTCACGCACGTTGCCGGGCAGCGCATAGGTCCGCAGGGCCTCGATGGCCTCGTCGTCCATGCCGACGACCGACCGGCCGTGCTCGGCGCTGAACTTGCCGATGAAGTGTTCGACCAGCATCGGCACATCGGACGGACGTTCGCGCAGGGGGGGCAGTTCGATCTTGACGACGTTGATGCGGTAGTACAGGTCTTCGCGGAACTCGCCCTTAGCCACAAGCTCTTCGAGCGGCTGATTGGCAGCGAGGACGACACGGACGTCCACCTCGACGGTCTCGTTGGAGCCGATGGGCTCGAAGCAGCGTTCCTGCAGGACCCGAAGCAGCTTGAGTTGCATCGCGGGCGACGCCGAGTTGATCTCATCGATGAAGATCGTGCCGCCATCAGCCGCGAGAAAGCGGCCCTGCTTGTCGGCGTGTGCGCCGGTGAATGCCCCCTTGACGTGTCCGAAGAGCTCGGACTCGAGGAGCGTTTCGGGGATGCTGCCGCAGTGGATTTCGACGAAGGGGCCGGCGGCGCGCTGTGACAGCTGGTGGATGGTGCGCGCGACCATCGTCTTGCCGGTGCCGGACTCGCCGGTCATCAGCACGGTAGCCTTGGAGCCGGCGACGGCCTCGATGAGCTCGAACGCCTTCACCATGCGATAGTCGGACCCGACGATGCTGCCGAGGCCGTAGCGCTGGTCGAGCTGTCGCTTGAGCTGCGTGTTCTCGGCGAGCAGAGCCTGATGACGCAGTGCCCGCTCCAGAACAAGGCGCAGCTCACTGTCAACCACGGGCTTGGAGAGGTAGTCGAACGCGCCACGTCGAATCGCATCCACGGCGGACTCGATCGTGCCATAGCCCGTGAGCATGAGCATGACAGTGCTGGGGTGATGCTCGACGACGTGATTGAGCAGCTCGATGCCCGTCACCTCGGGCATGGAGACGTCGCTCACGACGACATCGAACGGACGCTCGGCGCCATCGAGTGTGGAGATGGCTTCACGACCGTTGATGCAGCAGGAGACGTCGTACCCCTCGTCGGCCAGGAACTGCGCGAGCGAGTCCGCGACGATGGGGTCGTCATCGACGACGAGCATGTGCGCCTTGGCGTCACTTCTGCGGCTCATCGTTCACCTCGATTGTTGTCTCGTCTTCCGGAATCGGCAGGCGGATGCTCAGTCGTGCACCACCTTCAGGTCGCGCGCCGAGGGAGATCATGCCACCCAGCTCATCGACGATGTCCTGGCAGATGGCGAGGCCAAGACCGGTGGAGCCGCGCTTCGTTGAAAAGCCGGGATCGAAGACCTTGGCGGTCTGCTGTTCGGGGGGGCCTTCGCCCGTGTCGAGGATGTCGAGCTCCAGTCGGCACGGCGCGTCGGCAAGATTGCTGCGCACGTCGATGATGCCGCCGGAGCCCGTGGCCTCGATGGCGTTCTTGATGCCGTTGGCGATCACGGGGTAGATGGGCAGCAGGGCGATGTCCGCGAGCTCGTCGTCGAGGTGCAGATGGATCTCGACGCCGCGCTCACCTGCGAGAGGGCGCAGCACATCCGCGGCGTGCTCGATGATCTCGAGGACGGAGCGGTCGGCCGAGAGTGACTGCCCGAGACTGCTGAGGCTGAGCGCACCGACGGGGCCGGAGGCATCGCGGATGAGGGCGGCGACCTGCGTCAGCGCTTCGCCGGCCGCGTGCAGGTAGCCCTCTTCCTCCTGCCCGTGGGCACGGTCACGCGAGATCGCGCGCTCCGCCAAGCGAAGATACCGCAGCGAGCCGTCCACCAGGCTGGCCATTTCGTGCACCAACTTCTGGAAGGCGATGTCCGTCGCGCGGGCAACCTCCCCCGCATCGAGCGGACGGAGGGGCGGATGGACCTTTCTCGGACGTGGATTGGGCTGCCCTGGGGTCATGATGTTGTGTCAGATCGACACGTCCGCCCGCTGTCTGAAGGGGACGTTGCGAAGGGGCAACGTGAAGTCGGCGCGGTCGGTTGTGTTGCCGCAGCGCAGCGCGGTGCTACAGGACGCCGCCCATGCGCAGGGCCGCGACTGCGAGGACGACTGTCAGCACAGCGCGGACCAGGCGGATGGGCATGGCCTGCGTCAGGCCCGCGCCGAGATGCCCACCGAGCAGGGCGGTGGGGATCAGGATGAGGGCGATGGTGAGAGCGGCGGTCCGCGTCGTCTCGTGCTGCTGCAGCGTCGCGAGCTTGAGGATGGCCCCGACGCCAGCGGTCCGGCACATGACCGAAGCGCTCGCGCCGATCGCCTGCTTGAGGGGGACGCGGCACAGCAGGTTTGCAAGTGGCACAGCGATCCCGCCGCCGCCAATCCCGAGCAGTCCGGCGGCGAATCCCATGGCCCCGCCCACAATGCCCCCAGTGACGGGCGTGACGCGTGCGGCGTCCGCCCCATGCTCCGGCGTGCGCCGCACGAGCTTGATGACGTTGTTGATGACGACGTACGCAAGGAACCCCGCGAAGACCTGACGTAGCGCCAGCCCGGAGAAGAGATTGCTCACGAGCACGCCGCCGATGATCGCGACGGTCGCGGCGGGCAGCATGATGCGGAACAGGTCCATGCGCACGTTGCCGGCCTTGCGATGCCGGAGCGTGGCGGGCACGGCGACCGCGATGTTGACGACCATGGCCGCAGCCTGGAGCAGGTGCTGATTCTGCCAGGCGCGGCCGTCGAACAGCACGGCCATGGCAGGAAACATGATGATCGACCCACCGATGCCCAGCATGCCGCCCAGGGTTCCTGCGACGACACCGATGACGAGCAGCAGGATGATGTCCAGGAGTTCGAGGGGCATGGCTGGGCGGCGATCCTAGCGTGTCGATGCAGGTGGGCTTGAGGCGTCCGGCATTCCGTTCGAAGATGGTCGTGCATGACTGCCCCCCGCATCGTCACCGTGACGCTCAATCCGGCGATCGACCGGGTCCTCGAAGTGGACCAGTTCGCGATCGGTGCGCACCAGCGGGCCCGGCGGGTTGGCCGGTATCCGGCGGGCAAGGGCATCAACGTCTCGCGAGTGCTGGCGACGCTGGGAACGCGGAGCATCGCGACCGGCTTCATCGGACGGGAAGACCTGGCGATGTTCGAGGACTTCCTCGAGCGGCACGGTCGCGGGCGTGTCGTCATGCAACTCCTGATGGTGCGCGGCAGGACGCGGGAGAACATCACCGTGATGGACCCCATCCTCGACTCGGAGACGCACATCCGGGATGAAGGGTTCTCGGTGCAGGGCGAGGATGTGCGGCGAATCAGCTCCAAGGTGGGCATGCTCGCGCGCCAGGATGCGATGGTGTGCTTCACCGGTTCGCTGCCGCCGGGCGTCACCGTCGGCGATCTTCGGTCGATCATGCATCGGTGCCAGGACGCCGGTGCACGCATCGTGATCGACACGAGTGGATCGGTGTGCCGCGATCTACGCGAGGAGCCGGTGTGGCTGGTGAAGCTCAACCGTCACGAGCTTGCCGAGATGTCTGGTCTTCCCACGGAGACCGAAGAGCAGGTCATTGAGGCTGCGCTGTCACTCTCGACCGAGGGAGGTGGGCAGGCGGAACATGTCATCGGAACGTTGGGCGCTGCAGGAGCGATTCTCGTTGGTCCCAATACACGGTTCGCCGCCCGGGTCTTCGTCCATCCGGGACGCATCGCCAACACCGTGGGCTGCGGCGATAGCTTGCTCGCCGGCCTGCTGCACGGGTACGCGGCTGGCTGGGGCTGGGAGCGATCGTTGGCCATGGGTGTCGCGGCGGCGACCGCGAACGCCGTCAGCCGCGAGCCTGGGACGCTCCAGACGGCCGACGTGGATGAATTCCTGGCGGCCGCGATGATGGAAACCCTCCCGGCGCCTCCGGAGTGAGGGGTCCGGGAATCCCCGCGCTGATTCGGTCTGGAGGGCCTGGAGGGGTTGCAACGGGGCAATCTGGGCTGAATCGGGGCAGTTGGGGGCCACGGGCTCGCCACAGGGCGATGGATATGACCTGATAGGCGTACCTCGCACCGGCGTCGCTGCCGTGGCGGCGTCGAACCACGATGGTGGATATCAGGACTGGGTCCGGTATCCTGATCGGGTTCGCAGGTGGCGGGGGCTCGCCAGATGGCGAGACTGTCCGGTCGGGTGGATCTCTGGTCCACCCCGCGTCCGTGGTGGAAAAACAAAGATATGAAGACACAGACCGCCAGTGTGCGCGCCCGTCGTTGGTTCGAGGTCATGGCCTTTGGTGCATGCCTGGTGCTGACCGTCAGCACCGCAGCCATTGCCAAGCGCGCGGGACTGGGTCCCGCCTTGGTAGCGGTGGACACCACGCCGGAGATCGACGTCGCGAGCGAGCCGGCGATGGAGCTGATTGCCCCGTCGCAGGAGCCCGGCATCGTCATCGAGCCCGTCGCCGCGGCTGGCGTCGAGCAGCCCACCAGCGAGACGTGGTACGGCGAGGATGGCGTGGAGTATCACACGCCCGAGCCCGGACACATGCGTTACTTCGACGGTCGTCCGATCCGTCCTGTCCGGACAGTGTGGATGGTCGTGACGGCGTACAGCCCCGATCACCGTTCCTGCGGCAAGTGGGCCGACGGCAAGACGGCCTCGCTGAAATCGGTGTGGACCAACGCGATGGAATCCGTCGCCGCGGACACGCGGCTGCTGCCCTTCGGCTCTCTGTTGAGCGTGCCCGGCTACGCAGAGGATCGCGTGGTTCCGGTCTTCGATCGCGGCGGTGCCATCAAGGGTGCGCGCCTGGACGTCCTGTATCCGACGCACGAGATCGCACGGAAGTGGGGGCGTCAGCGCCTGCCGGTGACGATTTGGGAGTACGCCGACGAGGACTGATTCTCCGCACCGAACACGACACTCCTCAGCACGGGCCCCCGCGGGTCCGTGCTGTCGTTTCTGGGTTGCCTGCGGGATCAGGGATCCGACGCGGGATCGTCAGCGGGGGAGACGGCGTTGACGCGCAGGTCGAACTCGAACTCCGCGTACGCGCCGATGAAGGGCGGCACGTCGATGAACCCACTCGTCACACGGTCGGGGTTGACCTTCGGTGTGGCTGCGAGCATGCCGATGATCGACCAGTGCTCCTGCCCGGAGTCATCGATGATGCGACGCTGGAAGCGGGCGGGGAATCGTACGCTGACGGGATCGCGGTGCAAGCGCTGTCCCGTTTCGGCATCGACCACAAAGAATGGGATGGGCGCGGTAGCGGGCGGTGCGCCGTCGGCGCTGTCGATCTCGATGACCCACTCGATGCGCCGTCGAAACTCCCGTTGCGCATCCCGCGTCCAGCGCCGCACTTCGGCAACGCGCTGCGGGCCGCGTGCGCCGGGATCGTCGGCGAACTGCTCTTCGTAGCTCATCTTGAGCGCAGTGAGGAGCGCCTCGGGAGAGGCGAACGGATCGTCGGGAGCCGCGATCGGCTCGTCGGCATCGGGGGCATCCTCAGGCGTGCCTGCTGGCGTGGTCGAGGGTCGGGGCGTGCCGGCCGGACGTGTGCCCCTGAGCTTCTGGTTCTCCTCGTGGAGCTGCTTGTTCTCCTCGCGAGCACGGTCAAGCTGCGCTTCCAGCTGCGCGATGCGCTGCTTGAGGAGGTCAATCTCGCGACGGAGATCCGCGGCACTCTGTTGTGCCTGTGCGGAACTCACGATGCCGAGAACCAGGACAATCGTCGTCAGCACGTGCATGGTCGGTTCTCCCAGTGATCCCACGAGGTCGCCGCGCGGATCGGACCTACTATACGCGGGGCGGTAATCTCCGAGTTCCAGTCCATCGGCTCAGTGATGGCGAGAGGTCAGCGTTGCTTGCAGGTGGATCGTCAAAGCGTCCGACGTCTCTGGAGGAACTGATCGACAGTCGTCTGATGACGCGGCTGGAGAGGTTCGACGTGCGCAGCCGCAAGTTGTTCCCCGGCAAGCTGCGGGGGGAACGGCGGAGCAAGCAGCGCGGGCAGTCGGTCGAATTCGAGGACTATCGCAACTACGTCCCCGGGGACGACCTCCGGTTCATCGACTGGAACGTCTACGCGCGACTGGAGCGGCTGTTCATCAAGATCTTCCTCGAGGAGGAGGATCTGGCCCTGCACATCGCCCTGGATGCGTCGGCCAGCATGGACACCGGCACGCCGAACAAGCTGCTGTGTACTGCGCAGCTGGCTATGGCCCTGGGGTACATCGGCCTGGTCAAGCAGAACCGCGTGGGTCTCAGTGTCTTTGGGCGACCGGGTGTGGCGGGTGTGGCCCGTCTTCCTGATCAGCGCGGCAGGCATCAGACGAGCCGACTCGCCAGTTTTCTTCTCGACGAGGTGTGGCGCGGGCGTGATGGGGGCTCGACGCACGGCGGCGCACCCGGACCGGGAGCTGGCTTCAATGACGCCCTGACCACCATCGCCCGGATGCGTGTCGGCAAGGGCGTCATGGTCGTGCTGAGCGACTTCCTTGTCGATGACGGCTATCAGGCAGGTCTGCGCGCCCTCGGAGCTGCGGGGGGCTACGACACGTATTGCCTGCAGGTGCTGTCGCCGAGCGAGGTGGATCCGGAGCGCGAGAGCGAGGCCGGCGTGGCGGGCGATCTGCGTCTGACGGATGTCGAAACGGGCCGTGCCGCCGAGGTCACACTGACCGCACCGGTGATCAAGCGCTACAAGGAGCGGCTGCAGGCCTACTGCGCGGAGCTGGGCTCGTACTGCCTGGCCCGTGAGATGACGCACCAGCTGGTGCGCAGCGACGTGGAGATCGAGCGGCTGCTGCTCGATACGCTGCGTCGTCACGGCATGGTCGGCTGACGCTATTCGCGGTCTTCGTCGATCTCGACGGGCGCATCACCACGAAGCTCGGCGAGCAGGTCATCACTGATCTCGAGGAACTCGTGCATGTACCGGTCGTAGGTGTCGCAGTCCTCATCGCGCGACAGATCGAGTCGAAGCTCGTTGATGACCTTCGTGCCCTGGCCGATCCACTCGTCCCACGTGGACTGTGAGATATTCTCGTGGATCCACTGCCCGATTGGACCGCGGAACGGTGGGCGCGGGAGCTGGTGGCCCGGGCGACCGGACTTGCGGCACAGGAACGAGCCTTCGGCGATCTCGATCTTCTTCTCGTTGGCGACCTCGGGCAGTGGAGCACCGAAGCGCTCGAGCATCTCGGCAATGGCCTTCTTGGGCATGAGGTCCCCGTTCTCGGCCGCGACGACGTAGCCACGGCTGGCGAGGTCGGCGGCGCCGGCGGCATCACCGGCCTTCTCAAGCTGCTCGGCGGCGAGCTGATACGCCTTGGAGAGATCCGGCTGCACCTGGAGTGCCCGCTGGTAGGCGTCGGCGGCATCCTGGTGCCGGCCGGCCTGTGCGTACGCGCCTCCGAGGGAGAAGTGCGCCATCTCGTTGTCGGGATCGGCGTTGGCCATGTTTTCGAACTGTGCGATGCGCTGGTCGAGATCCATGGGGCGACTTCTCCAAACGAGGGTGCGAAGTGAACGATAGTCACGATGCCGATGCGTGACATCCCCATCGGGGGGTCGAGTGGCTGGAACAGGGCATATCCTCTGCAGATGACCGACGCCGAACGGGACCGATTCGACGCGCTGCTCGAAGGCGTGATCGATGAGCTGCCGGCACCGCTGCGCGACCTGCTGCAGGAGGCGCCGGTGATCGTGGACGACCGGCCCGAGGCGGCGCTCCTGCGAACGCTGCTGACCGAGAGCGGTGAGGCGAATCCGACCAGCGCCGTCCAGCAGGAGCTGGCTGAGTCCCTGTGTGGCCTGCACACCGGCGTGCCGCTCACGGAGCAGTCCATCGAAATGCCGATCGATCTCCCGACCGACATTCGGTTGTTCCGTGAGGGCATCCTGATCACGGCGGGCGGCTGGCTGCACGATGGTTCGGAGGCGCATGTCCGCGAGGAGATCGCGATCACGCTGCTGCACGAGATCGGGCATCACTTCGGTCTCGACGAGGATGATCTGGAGCAGCTGGGCTACGGCTGAGTGCAACGGCCTCAGGGGCCGTCGGAACAACAGTTGGAAGGAGCAGGAGATGATGAACCGGCGATGTGTGATGTGGGCCGCGGCTGTGCTGCTTGCCGTCGCTCCGATGGCGTCTGGCGCAACGCGCGTCGGCTACATGACGCTCAAGGGGGGTCTGGTCGAACGCGAGCGGACGACGAGTCTGCTGGCAAGTGCGCCGACGCCCACCCTACGCGGCCTGCTCGAGAGCCTCGGAGATCTCGCCGAGCGCGACGATCTCGAGGGGCTGGTCATCCGGATGCGCTCGCCGATCCTGTCGCGGACGCAGATCGAGGAGATCGGTGCGGCGATCGAAGTAGTCCGTGCGTCGGGCAAGCATGT
>JBCBTA010000028.1:0-14904 GCA_039818905.1 Planctomycetota bacterium | reverse complement strand
CCTCTCGAATGATCCCGCGTCGGCGACGATCTCTATCGAGAGGCGAGACGACATCGGGCCCACGGTTGTGCGCGATGCGTACTACGCCCTGGAGGCGGCGCGGCATCAGCCGGAGCTGGAGTCTCTGGTGTCGCCGGGCGTCTTCGCACTGGACGTTGCCCCCGAGGAAGGTGAGGCGACGCTGACGATCGCAATCGCGCTGACGCCTGAAATGCCGGACCTGACCCTCTTCGATGCTGACCCGCGAGCGGAGCATCTGGAACACGTTGTTGATGGCATGTGCGCCAAGCGCGACGACTTGCGCGCGCTTGCACCGCTCGTGAGCGCATCGGATGACTTCCTCGTGCAGCGCCGTGTCGGTGAGACGACACTGATGACTGTCATCGCGGGGTATCCATGGTTCGCCGACTGGGGGCGTGACACCATGATCTCGCTGCCCGGTCTCATGCTCACGACGCATCGGTTCGAGGATGCGCGGTCATGTCTGGAGACATTCGCCCGGCATGTCAGCCGCGGCATGATTCCCAACCGATTCGACGACTATGGCGGGGATCCACACTACAACACGGTCGATGCATCGCTGTGGTTCCTGCACGCGGTGCATGCGTTCCAGCAGGCAACAGAGGATCGTGATGGCTTCGGTGGGCCGGGATCGTCCGGGACCATTCGTGATGCATGTCACCAGATCATTGCGCACTACCAGTCGGGCACCCGTTTCGGAATCGGGATGGACCTGGATGATGCGCTCATCTTCGCAGGCGATGACACCACGCAGTTGACGTGGATGGACGCCAAGCGTGAGCAGACGGTCTTCACGCCGCGGCATGGCAAGGCTGTTGAGATCAACGCGCTGTGGTGCCACGGGCTGCGCTGTGTCGCTGCGCTCATCGAGAAGGATGAGCGAGACAGGGCGGACGCGTACCGCGTGTTGGCGGATCGCGTGCAGGAGTCATTCCGTTCGCAGTTCACGGATGCTGCAACGGGTGGGCTGCACGACTGCCTGCGTGGTGATGGTGCCAGAGGATTCGTGCCGACGGGAGAGGTGCGCCCGAATCAGATCTTCGCCGCGAGTCTCGAGTTCGGACCGCTGGATGACGAAACCCGGCGCGGCGTGGTGGGGGTGGTACGGGAACGCCTGCGCACGCCCGAGGGTTTGCGCACATTGGCGCCGGGTTCGGCGGCGTATCAGGCGCGGTTCGAGGGTGACATGATGCGGCGCGATCGTGCCTATCACAATGGCACCGTGTGGCCATGGCTCATCGGGCACTACGCTGAGGCGGTACTTCGTGCGGAGAGCTTCTCGATAGAGGCGCGGGCCGAGGCACAGGATGCAATCGCGACGCTCATCGCGAGCATGTCGGCGCAGGCGGGCCCTGGCTGCGTCGGCCAGATCGCCGAGGTGTACGACGCCGACGAGCCGCGACGACAGGAGGGCTGCACGGCCCAGGCGTGGTCCGTCGCGGAGGTGCTGCGCATCGCAGCCCTGCTCTCGGAGTGACCGCCGGAAGTATGCCGGTCCCAAAACGACACCCGGCCGCGACGGGCAGAGCGTCGCGGCCGGGTGGTGCATTCACAGATTGGCGTTGCCTGCGTCAGGCGGCGCGGCGGTAGCGGCGGGTCGAGGTCGTCGAGCGCTTCGCGGTGGAGCGGCGACGGGTGGTCGAGCCGGCGATACGCAGCTTGGGGCTGCTGGTCTTGCGACGGGCGGCGCTCGTCTTGCGAGCGGCCGTCGTGGTGCTGCGCTTGCTGGCGGCGCGACGCGTGGTGGCGCGCTTGGCCGTCGTGCGACGCTTGGCCGTCGCCTGGCGCGAGGTCGAGCGCTTGGCGACGGGCTTGCGGGCCGTCGTCGTGCGCTTGGCGGCAGGCTTGCGGGCGCTGCTGGTGCGACGCTTGATTGTCGAGCCGGTGCGCTTGCGTGCAGTGGTCGCGGTGCGACGCTTGGCGGTCGTGGTGCGCTTGGCGGCGGGCTTGCGGGTGGTGCTGCTCTTGCGCGCGGTCGTGCGACGCTTGGCAGCAGCCGTGGAGGTCCGCTTGCGTGCGGTCGTCGGCGTGCGGCGCTTGGCGGCCGTGCTGGTGCGACGCTTGGTGGTCGAACCGGTGCGCTTGCGTGCCGTGGTCGCGGTACGACGCTTGGCGGTCGTAGTGCGCTTGGCGGCGGGCTTGCGGGCGGTGCTACTCTTGCGCGCGGTCGTGCGGCGCTTTGCGGCAGCGGTGGTCGTACGACGCTTGGTGGTCGAGCCGGTGCTCTTGCGCGCGGTCGTGCGACGCTTGGCGGTCGTAGTGCGCTTGGCGGCGGGCTTGCGGGCAGTGCTGCTCTTGCGCGCGGTGGTGCGGCGCTTTGCGGCAGCGGTGGTCGTACGACGCTTGGTCGTGGTTCCGGTGCGCTTGCGTGCCGTGGTCGCGGTGCGACGCTTGGCGGTCGTGGTGCGCTTGGCGGCGGGCTTGCGGGCAGTGCTGCTCTTGCGCGCGGTGGTGCGGCGCTTGGCGGCAGCGGTGGTCGTGCGACGCTTGGCAGCCGCGGTGCGCTTCGCAGCGGGCTTGCGCGTGGTGCTGCTCTTGCGGGTAGTCGTGGTGCGCTTCGCGGCCGGCTTGCGTGCTGTGCTGGACTTGCGCGCCGTCGTGGTGCGCTTGGCTGCGGGCTTGCGGGTGGGGCTGCTCTTGCGCGCCGTGGTGCGCTTGGCAGCGGGCTTACGCGTGGTGCTGCTCTTGCGAGCGGTCGAGCTGCGCTTGCGGCTGGTGGAGCGCTTGTGGCTCGCGCCGCGGGTGCTGGGCGAACGTCGCTTGGACGTCGTCGTACGTCGTTTCCGATTCGTGCTGGTCGGCATGATGTTCCTCCGTGGCACTTGAGAGAGGGGCAGGCGGGTCGGAGCTCGCCTTGGCCCGATGGGGCGGCGGCCGTCCCTCCATGCGGGCCGGCCTGATCCCCGCACCAACGGGGACCTTCTTCAACGTTCGGACGGGGTTATCGACGTGAAATGCACGAACAATGAGGGGCACCGGCGCACTTTCTCGTTATCGGGCAGGTTTCCTGACCGATATACTCTCGCCCCGCCCCGGCCGGCCTCGTGAGGTGGCATTCCCCGAGCCCCGGCGCACACTTGCAGGACGATCATGCGACGAGATTCACAGGCCAATCTGAGTGCGCACAGCGCGCCGACACCGGCGACCCCCGCCGGCTGGACGTCCGAGTCATGGAAAGACCGCCTCAGCGCTCAGCAGGTGGTGTACGAGGATCGGGACGCCGTGGACCGCGCGGTGGACAAGCTTCGCGGCTTCCCGCCACTGGTGACGTCGGGTGAGATCGAGCACCTCCGGGCCCAGATCGCCGCGGCGCAGCAGGGCGAGCGCTTCCTGCTCCAGGGCGGTGACTGCGCTGAGACCCTGGCCGACTGTACCTCCGATGCCATCACGGCCAAGCTCAAGATCCTTCTGCAGATGTCGCTCGTGCTGGTGCACGGCATGAAGAAGCCGGTCATCCGTGTCGGCCGCTTCGCCGGTCAATACGCCAAGCCGCGATCGAACCCTGTGGAGACCAAGGATGGCGTGGAGCTGCCGAGCTATTTCGGCGACCTCGTCAACGAGTCGGACTTCGACGCAGAGAAGCGCCGTCCCAATCCGCACCTCATGGTGCGGGCCTATCAGCACGCCGCCGTAACGCTGAACTTCATCCGCTCCCTGCTTGACGGCGGATTCGCGGACATCCACCACCCGGAGTACTGGGACCTGCGCTTCATGGAGCATGCCTCGTTGCCGCCGGAGCTGCGCAGCGAGTATCAGCGCATGGCCGGTCAGCTCGCCGAGGCGCTGAAGTTCATGGAGGCGCTGGGTGAGACGGATGTGCACGAACTCAATCAGGTCGAGTTCTTCACCAGTCATGAGGCGCTGAACCTGTTGTACGAAAGCGCGCAGACGCGCACGGTTCCACGACGCTCGGGGCACTACAACCTGACGACGCACCTGCCGTGGATCGGTGAGCGAACCCGCGCCCTCGATGGTGCCCACGTCGAGTATGCCAGAGGCATTCGCAACCCCATCGGCGTCAAGATTGGCCCCACCACGTCTCCTGACGATGTCCTGTCGCTGATCGACGTGCTCAACCCGACCAATGAGGCGGGCCGCCTGGTGCTGATCCACCGGATGGGGGCGAAGAAGATCGCCGACGGCCTGCCGCCGCTGCTCGACGCGATCCGCGACTCCGGCCGCACTGTGCTGTGGGTGTGCGATCCGATGCACGGCAACACGCAGTCCACCGGCAGCGGCGTCAAGACGCGGGACTTCGAGAACATCGCGTCAGAGATCAACGTCGCGTTCGATCTGCACGAGCAGGCCGGGACGATCCTCGGCGGCGTGCACTTCGAGCTGACCGGCGAGGATGTCACCGAGTGCATCGGCGGCGGTGCTGGTCTGACCGAGAAGGACCTGACCACCAACTACGCCAGTCCGTGCGACCCGCGCCTGAACTACAGCCAGGCCCTGGAGCTGGCGTTCATCATCGCCCGTCGCGTGCGGGACTGAATGGACCGCGTCAACCGCTGAGACGCGGAGGGCGCTGAGAAGTCCATCGGAACCACCGTGATCACAGAGCTCACAGATGGGATTGGGTTCGCACGCGTGCTTTGCACGATGTCTTGAACCCAGTTCATCTTTGTGGCCTCTGTCGTGAGGTGCCTTTCTCAGTGTCCGCTGCGCCTCAGCGGTGTATCAGTCCGTCAGACGCGGAAGATCGCGCCGAGCTTCTTGCCGAGCAGGATGCTTGCACCGACAAGTGTCACCGTCAGCAGGCCCATGCCCCACACACCCATGGCGCTGGCGATCGCGTGTCCATCGCCGAGGCGCTCGGCAAAGATGTAGATCGCCTTGGTGATCGGGAAGTGCTCCTCGCGCTGGGCCAGGATCAGCGAGTCGCTCACCTCCAGCATCGAGAAGCTGAAGGCCAGCAGTGCACCGGCAATCAGGTTGGCCATGATCAGTGGAATGATGACGCGGCGGACGGCGGCGAAGGTCGAGGCTCCGAGGTTGACCGCAGCTTCCTCCAACTCGCCCGACGTCTGCTCCAGACCAGCCACCGTCGCCCGCACGACGTAAGGCAGTCGGCGCACGGCGTAGGCGATCACCAGCAGCAGCACGGGGTTGGGATCCGACCCGACGACGTCCACCAGACCCTGCAGGGGATCACCGCTGCCGAAGGGCCAGCGGAGGCTCATCGCGACGTAGCCGAAGGCCATCACCAGACCCGGCACCGCCAGCGGCAGCATCGACAGGCTATCCAGCAGGCCCCGGCCGCGAATCTTGGTGCGGACGATGATGTATCCGATCAGCACACCGACGAAGACGTTGAGCACCACCGCCGTCGCCGAGTACTTGAGGCTGTTGACGATCGATCCGAACGCCAGTTTGTGCCCGAGGGCATCCTCGAAGTGCGACAGCGTGAATTCACGGGGCAGGACCGTGCCGTACCACGTGCCTTCGACGGTCAGTGCCGTCAACACCACGCCGGCGTGCGGCAGCAGGGCGAGGAACGTGACCACCGCGAAGAGTCCCGCGGCGGCCCAGCCGGCGAGCGGCGGCAGCTTCTTCTCTTCGGCCGCCCGGGCCGCTTTGGTCTGCATGGCGTAGGCCCGCCCGCCGAAGACGAGCTTGCCCGTGATATACAGCATGACCGCCGAGAAGAGCATGACGACGGTCAGTGCGTAGGGCTCGGCGGAGTCGGTGACTTCCTTGATGCCGCTGAAGATCTGCACCGGCGTGACCGCGTAGTAGTCGAACATCAGCGGGGTGCCGAGTTCGGTGAACGCCCAGATGAAGACGATCGTGCCGCCGGCGAAGAGGCCGGGGCGGATCAGCGGCAGGGTGATCTTGAAGAAGCGGCGCCACGGTCCGATGCCGAGGTTTTCGGCGGACTCGTCCATCGCGGGATCGAGGTTGGCCAGGGCCGCCGTGGCGTTGAGATAGATGATGGGATACAGGTGCAGCGCCTGCGCGACGACGACGCCCCAGAACTTGGCGCTGCCGAGGATGTCCCAGTCGGTGCCGAGCAGCGCGTTGAGCGCGCCCTCGCGTCCGAGGATCATCTTCAGCCCGATCGCGCCGACGAAGGGCGGCAGGATCAACGGCACGAGGATGACCGCGTTCCACACACCCTTGAGCGGATACTTGTAGTTCGCCGCGAGCACCGCGAGAGGCAGCGCGATGATGCACGACAGGATCGTCGTCACCAGCGCGACCTTGAAGGCGTTGATCAACCCCTCCAGGAGGATGGGGGTTCGGAACACCACGGCGATGTGCTGGAAGGTGAATCCCTGTCCCGTCGCGACATCCGCCGCGAACCCGCCGCGGACGGTCAGCCAGATCGGATAGATCAGGAAGGCGCCGAAGAGTGCCAGCAGCAGGGCGAGCAGTGCGTATTGGCCGAGGACGCGGGGGCGCATGGGGCGCGGAGTGTAGCCGACGTCGCGGCTTCGCTGGGGGTGGCAGGTACACTTCCACCGTGGACCCCCAAGACGCCGCAAGCAGAGTCGATCGCCTGCGCAGCTTTCGCGTGCGTCCGATGCCGGACCAGCACGCCGGGGCCATGTTCGAGGCCACCGGGCGAGAGTTGGCGCGGCAAGAGCGCAAGCTCGCCGGTATCGCCGAGGCCTGGGAGTCGATCTGCCCGCCCGAGCACCTGGGGCTGACGGAGATCCAGGGCATCAGCCGCGGCGTGCTGACCATCGGCGTCGCCGACGCCTCCACCCGGTACGAGCTGGACCGGCTGCTCAAGAGCGGCGCCCAGAAGAACCTGGTGCGCCTGTGCCCGATGACGGTGCGGCGGGTGAAGCTGGTTGCTGCGCAGATCGACACGCACGAAGGATGACACTCGTCAGCGTGCCTGACGCGTGTCGGGACACGTCAGACATGTCCCGCGGCACACTTCTCGGACATTTATCTTGACCCCTCTGGGGAGAAGCGTCACTCTCCTCGCGTCCCTTTGCACGGGGGCACGTCAGGACGTTCGGGAAACACGTCAACCCCGAACACATTCACAGCCGCACGATGACACTGACAGAGGTGTCTGCTGCGCACAGGCCGTGCGGTCGAACAGGGATTCGTGAGGGAATCCTCAGGAGGAGCACGTCAACATGCAGGCTCTCACTGCGCTCGTTGTGTTCACTGTTGCCGGCACTGCTTCGGCGTCACACTTCCAGTCCGTCCCGGTTCCGGGTTTGGTTGAGACTACGTTCGAGGCGCCTGGTGGCAAGCCGGGCTTTGGTCGACGTGTGCTCACGGGCGATACCGTCGATGTCGCGGTCACGGCCTTCTCTGCCAGCACCGGCGCGTTCCTCTCAGGTCCGACGTCGCACACTGTCGGAGGCACCGATACGCTGCCGACCACGTCGCCGGGCTTGATTCCCGATCATCAGATCGAGACGAGCGTCATGACCGTGGGCCTGTCCCGAACGCTCACGATCCAGATCTTCGCGGATGACGCGCTGAGCACCGCGCTTGCGCCGGCGGGTCTCACACTCAATCCCGGTACCGGTCCCGAGCCACTCATCTCCGTGTTCTTCGAGATGCCCGAGATCAACGGCGGCCCCGATCGCTTCGACGACCCAGAGAAGATCACTCCCGCCTCCGGCACCTTCAACCTGCTGGGCACCGGCGGCGCCGTGCTCTTCACGACCAGCGCCGGCATCAACGACGCTGGAACGTCCTTCTCTGTCGGCAACGGTGTCAACGCGGGCGGCGGTGACATCTTCGATCCATTTATTGTCGGCGACATCATCACCGGCGGCTCCTGGACCATTACCTACCGCATCCCCACCCCCGCATCGGCCAGTCTTCTCGGCATCGGCGCGCTGATCCTGCGCCGCCGCCGCTGATCTGATCGCCTCGGCATCCGATATTCCACCTCGACGCGGGCGCCCCGGGGCGCTCGCGTCGTTCATTGCGCAGCACCGGCAGCCCCCCTCAGGGCCCACCCCCTTCCGGACCGATAGCATTCCACATGATCCTCAGGCGGACGCACACCGACCTGTCTCCCGCGCTGCGCGAGCACATGCTGGCCATCAAGGCCAAGGCGCTGGACTACGGCCTCACCTTCTATGAGGTCGTCTTCGAGGTCCTCGACTTTCAGACGATGAACCAGATCGCGTCCTACGGCGGATTCCCCATCCGCTATCCGCACTGGCGCTGGGGCATGGAGTTCGAGAAGCTCTCCAAGCGCGACGCCTACGGCATGGGCCGCATCTACGAGATGGTCATCAACAACGACCCCTGCTACGCCTACCTGCAGGAGTCCAACGCCGAGATCGACCAGAAGCTCGTCATGAGCCATGTCTACGGCCACGCGGACTTCTTCCTCAACAATGCATGGTTCGGCGCGACCGATCGCAAGATGATCAACACCATGGCCAATCACGCCACGCGCGTGCAGCGCCACATCGACCGGCACGGGCGCGATACCGTCGAGCGCTTCATCGACGCCTGTCTCGCCGTCGAGCATCTCATCGATCCGTACTCCGTCTACGCCGAGCGCGCCGGAGATGAACGCCGCGCAGTCGGAGATGAACCCTTCGAGCCGCGGAAGCTGCCGGCCAAGTCCTACATGGATCCCTTCGTCAATCCGCGCGACGAGATGGAATCGCAGCGCCAGCGGCACGAGGAAGAGCGGGCACGCAGCAAGTCCAAGGAACCGGCACGCCCGACGCGCGATGTGCTGCTGTACCTGATGCATCGGGCCCCGCTGGAGGATTGGCAGCAGGACGTGCTGTCGATCATCCGCGACGAGTCGTACTACTACGCGCCGCAGGCGATGACCAAGATCATGAATGAGGGCTGGGCCACCTACTGGCACACCAAGCTCATGACCAGCCACTTCGCCAAGGCCAGCGAGATCGTGCAGTACGCCGATCAGCACGCCGGCGTCGTCTTCATGCCCGCCGGGGGTTTCAATCCGTACAAGATCGGCTGGGAGCTGTTCAAGGACATCGAGCGCCGCTTCGATCGCGGTCAGCACGGCCCATCGTGGGAGCGGCTCGAGTCACTCGGGGCCAAGGAGAAGCACGACGATCGCTCGATGCGCGGCCGCGAGAAGATCTTTGAGATCCGGCGCATCTACAACGACGTCAACTTCATCGACGAGTTCCTCACTGAGGAGTTCGTCGAGCGGCACAACATGTACCGCTACCGCCAGGATCCCCGCACGGGCGAGATCCGCGTCGTCAGCCGCGACTGGCAGCAGGTCAAGCAGGAGCTGCTGGCCCGCATCACCAACATGGGCCAGCCTTTCATGTTCGTTGCCGACGGTAACTACATGAATCGCGGCGAGCTCTTCCTGGCGCACCAGTGGACCGGCATCGAGATCGATGTCGCCAAGGCGACCGAGGTGCTGCGCAACCTGCGCATCATCTGGGGCCGTCCGGTGCACTGTCAGGCGCGCGTCGATGACCAGATGTACCTGTTCTCGTGCGACGATCCGGGCGAGGCGCCGCGGCGTCAGAAGATCACGGACGAGACGCCCGAGCCGGCCCACGCTATCGAGTAGCGGTCTCCTCACTGGAACCACGAAATGTGCGCATGAGTAAGCCCGCCGCGCGGCGGGCTCGTGTGTGTCGTGTGTCGTGGATAGACCGATCGTCAGGGCGCGGAGCAGCCGAAGTCGGATGCCAGGATCGTGAAGTCACCGAGATCGGTGTCGTTGTCGCCATCGAGATCGCCGGGGCACGGCTTCTCCGGCGGGGCGAAGTTGAAGTCGTCGGGAGCCGCGGTCAGCGCGCCGTTGACGGCGAAGAGATGGCGGAACTTGAACTCGACGGTCTCGCCGAAGCCGATCCCGTCGGCCCGGAGCACGGCAAGCAGCTGTGAACCCACCGGCTCAACCGAGTTCGTGAGCGCATTGAACGTCGCTTGGCTCGGGCCGAGGCCCTGCGTCGACAGATCGGTGATCTCCCACCCGAAGTCGATCTCCGGATTGGTGTCATCCGCCGTGACAGCCCAGAACTTGCCGCCCGCGGCGATGAAAGGCGTCTTGGTCAGGGCATTGAAGCCGCGAATATCAACGCTTCCGAACATGAGATCACTCGGGAACGACTGCATGAAGATGTTGACCTCGTCGTCGGCGGGGTCGAGATTGGTCATCGCGAAGGTCTGTTCGACCACGGCGGTATCCGCAACTGGAACACCGTTGTCTTCATACGGACCGAGGATCGCGGTGGTGATGACGATCTCGGCGTCGCCGCCAAAGGTACCCCGCGAGATGCGCTGCACGGCGTAGCCGGTCCCGGACGTCACGGTCGAGAGCGTGCCGGAAAAACCGCTCTGTGCCGATGTCACCGAGGTCAGACCCGCCCCAGACACGATCATCGTGTCATTCACAGGTACGCCGTTGATGACGATCGGGCCGCAGCTCTCACCCTCGACGGTGAACTCGATCCCGCCGGACGAGAGTGCAACGGGTTGAGCAAGGACGGCGGGTGCCGCGACGAGTGCCGCACAGGCGACGAGTGAGCGCATGAGCATGGAATGTCCTCCAACGCAGGATGAATCCAGAGAAACACGTGTCTGCCGGGGGAGATCACGTCCAAGTATAAAGTGGCCGGCCTCGAATCAAAGGTCTTTGGGACCTCATTGCTTTGTCCTGCGCCGAAGAGGGGATACGCTTCAGACATGTCTTGCGGCTGCAAACCACGAACCGGCCCCGACTTCGATCCGGAGTTCGAAGGACCGAGCGACGCGGATGTCGCGCGCTTCAGCGACGAGACCATCCCCTGTCCGTCCTGCGGCGAGTCGGTCTATGACGAGGCGACGATGTGTCAGCGCTGCGGCCACATCATGGGTGACGCCGTGGACAGCCGCGGCAAGCCGCTGTTCGTCGCTGTCGGCATCATCACGCTTGTTGCGTTCGTCGTCGTCTGGGTGCTGTAGGAAAGAGCGCATTCCAGAGCGCACATGGCGGAAGAGTGCCGCATTCCGGGCGTGTCCTCTTTGCCATTTGAGCTCTGCGCCTTCTCGGCTTCTTTGCGCTACTCCATGTCGAGCAGGTCGGCCAGCAGGCGGACGCCGAAGCCGGTGGCACTGTTCTTGATGAACGGACCCCTCTCACCCTCGACCGCGTGCACGCCCGCGATGTCGAGGTGACACCACGGCACATCCTCATCAACGAAGTAGCTGAGGAACGCTGCGCCCTGGATGGGGTGGGCGGCCCGAACAGGTGCTGAGTTGAGGATGTCGGCGACATCGGACTTCATCAGGTCGTTGTACTCCTGATGGTGCGGCAGGCGCCACACGCGTTCGCCGCTGCGCTCCGACGCCTCCTCGATCTTGCCGCGAAGCTCGTCATCGTCGCACCACATACCTGCATAGGTGTTGCCCAGCGCGACGACGACGCCGCCGGTCAGCGTCGCCAGATCGATGATGTAGTCCGGCTTCTCCTCCTGGCAGGCCCAGCACAGGCCGTCGGCCAGCACCAGCCGGCCCTCGGCATCCGTGTTGGTTACCTCGACCGTCACGCCGTTTCGGAAGGTCAGGATGTCATCGGGGCGGTACGCCTCGTCGGAGATAGCGTTTTCCGCGCAGCACAGCAGTGCCACCACAGGTCGGCGCGGCTTGATGACCGTGGCGATCGCGTGCATAGCGCCGAGCACCGCGCAGCCGCCGTCCATGTCGCGCTTCATGCCGCGCATGAATCCGCCGGTCTTGATTGACAGGCCTCCGGAGTCGTATGTGATCGTTTTGCCCACGAGCACTGCAGCCTTCGCGCCACGCTTCACGCGGGTGGGCTTGTACTCAAGCCGCACCAGGCACGGAGCATTCTCCGATGCCTGGCCGACGGTGTGGATACCCGTGAGCTGCTTGTCCTCCAGTGCCTTGCCCTTGATCACCGTGCATGACAGCCCGACCTTTCGGGCCATCTTCTGCGCCTCGCGGGCGACGAAGGCGGGCGTACAGATGTTGGGCGGTGTCTCGCTGATGGTGCGGGCGAAGTTGGCAGACTCGGCCAGCGACATGCCGAAGCTCATACCGTCGCCCCACGTCTTGTCACCGTGGTAGATCGTCAGCTTCGTCTGCTCGGGGGCATCGGTGTTGGATCCCTTGAATTCGGCGCGGCTCCAGGACAGCAGTCCGAGTCCCTCGCCGAAGGCCTCGGCACATGCGTTGACATCTGCCTTCACGGTCCCGATCGGCCCGAGGAAGTCCACGCCGACATGACTCGCCTTGATCGCTGCCAGTCGCTTGCCCAATGCCGCGGCGACATTCCGCATCTTCCCCGGCGTGAAGGATGCCTTGTCACCCAGGCCGACAACGATCCACCGCTTGGGCATCGAGGCGCCTTCTGGGAATGCTTCGACGATCGAGCCGACCTCGCCCGTCGCCTCCGCTCGCTTGACCGCCGCGGCCAGGGTGCCGTCGGCGTCGTACGCCTTGTACGTCTTGTCGAGCGAGGCGCCCTTGAACAGGCCGACGACCTCCGCATCGTTGCGCTTCGGCGTGCGTGCGGATGGCGAAGCGACGGTGATCGACTGAAACATCACGACTCCTCTCAGAACATGAAACCCCTCGTCCCGGAACGACGAGTGTACCGCCCTTCTCGATCCGCGCTTCATCCCACGTGTCCCCGGAGTTTCCCGCAGTGACCGTGCCCTTGGGACCATCCCTACCATTGCCCATGAGCAACCACATTCGAGACAAGGTCGTCATCGTTACCGGCGCCAGCAGCGGCATCGGCGAGGCCACTGCCGTCGCCCTCGGGGATCTCGGAGCCAAGGTCGTCTGCGCGGCGCGTCGGACTGATCGCATTGAAGCGATCGCCGCCCGCATCAGCGAGCAGGCGGGCGAAGCGATTGCCGTCGAGTGCGACGTCACCGATCGCGGGCACGTCGATCAACTGATCGCCACCACCATCGAGCGGTTCGGCGGCGTCGATGCGCTGGTCAACAACGCCGGCGTCATGCCGCTTTCACCCATCGAGCAGTGCCGCGTCGAGACCTGGGACCAGATGGTGGATGTCAATATCAAGGGCGTGCTGTACGCGACGGCCGCCGTGACGCCGCACTTCCTCGAGCGCGGCGCAGGGCACTTCATCAACATCTCTTCCGTCGCGGGGCGCATTGTTCTTCCGGGCGCATCGGTGTACTGCGGTACCAAGTGGTTCGTGCACGCCTTCTCGGATGGACTCCGGGCGGAGATGGCCGACAAGGGCATTCGCGTCAGTATCGTCGCGCCCGGATACGTCGCGACGGAACTGCTGAGTCACATCGCCGATCCGGGCATGAAGCAGATGTTCGACGACATGGGGCGCTCAATGGAGGTGCTCCAGCCCGAGGACATCGCATCAGCCGTTGTGTACGCCCTGGAGCAGCCGCCACACGTCAGCGCCAACGAGATTCTCGTTCGGCCCACGAAGCAGCAGCTTTAGCCCGTTACGCTGTCTGCATGCCGACACGCGAATCACAGCCCGATGGTCCCAGCGTCCTGCACGCTCCCTGGCGCATGAGCTACATGGAGCTGCTCAAGGCGCAGGCTGCCGCAAAGGACGCCGACGCAAAGCCATCCGTCAAGGCGTCGTGCTTTCTTCGCGACTACTGGCTCAACCCGCAGAGCGACGAGAAGAACAATGTCATCGTGCGCACGGGGACCGAAGATGCGCCCGGTGGAGGCCGCGGCGGGCTCATCATGCTCAACCGGTATCCCTACGCGAATGGCCACCTGATCGTCTGCCTCGGTCATTCGCGCATGCGGCTGCTCGACTACACGCCCGAACAGCGCGCAGAGCTGTGGTCATTGGTGGACCTTGCGGTCGAGCTGTGTGAACGTGCGCTGGAGCCGCAGGGCGTCAACATCGGAATCAACCAAGGCGACGCCGCTGGCGCCGGCGTGCCCGAGCATCTGCACGCCCACGTCGTCCCACGCTGGCGCGGCGACGTGAACTTCATCACCGCCGTCGGCCAGGTACGCGTGCTGCCGTCGTCATTGGAAGACATGGACCGGCGGTATCGTGAGGTGTGGGAGATGATCAGGTCCCGAGCATGATCACCACCACACCGCGCCTCGCGCTGCGGCGATTCACCACTGAAGATCTCGACATCACTGCGCCGGTGTTGATGGATCCGGATGTCACCGCCCTCTGGCCGCGGCCGTACACGCGCGATGAGGTCGCCGAGTGGATCGAGAAGCAGCTCGCGCGGTATGACGCCGACGGGTTCGGGTACTGGCTCGGGCTCTCGCGCCGCACCGGCGAGGTCATCGGGCTCTACGGTGTGCTGTCGATGGTCCTCCCCGAGGACTTTGGTCGGGTGGTCGGGCTGGGATGGATCACGCACCGGCCCCATTGGCGCATGGGCTATGCGACGGAGGGCGCCGCGGCGTGCCGCGACTGGGCCTTCGAGCACGGCGGCATGGACCATCTGCACACCATCATCCGTCCGGAGAACACGTCATCCATCGGCGTCGCGCACAAGCTGGGCATGACGTTCACCGGTCGGACGAGCTACGCGAACATCGTCCACGATGTCTGGGAGCTGCGCAGGGGCGCGTGAAGTCAGTTCACTGACAGCACGCGGACGTCAAAGACAAGGTCCGTCCGGCCAGGGACGGGTGGGCGACCGTTCTCGCCGTACCCCTGCAGCCAGGGCACGCGGATGCGACGCTCCGTGCCGGGGCGCATGCCGAGCAGGCCATCGAGCAGGCCGGGTACGGCACGTCCGTCCTCGAGCGGAATGGTCATCGGTGTGTTCATCTGCTCCGAGGAGCGGAAGACGGTGCCGTCGGCCAGCATCGCGCGGAAGACCACGCGCAGCCGGTCTCCTGATGTGCTGGGATCACCCTCGCCCTGCGCGAACGTCTCGATGACCACGCCGCTCTCGGTGGTCGTCGTCTCGATCGGATCGTCATCGAGCGCGATGGTGAGGTCGATGGGCGTGGGTGCTG
>JBCBTA010000027.1:0-14991 GCA_039818905.1 Planctomycetota bacterium | reverse complement strand
GAGCCGACCGGCGATCTCGAGGAAGTCCACACGCCCGAGATGGCGACCATCGACGATGTCAGCACTTTCATGAAGGTCAAGCCCCGCAACATGCTCAAGACGCTTGTCTTCCGTGCCGCGGAGGGCGCTTCGTTCGACTGGGTCATCGCGACGGTGCGGGCGGATCACGAGGTGAACGAGGGCAAGGTGCGCGACGCCGCGGCCTGCTCTATCGAGATGGCCGATGAGGCCGAGGCCCGAGCCGCCGGTTTCGCCATCGGCTCCGTCTCACCCCGTTCGGTTGCGAGCGTCGAGAAGGCCCTACTGCTGATCGACCCCGACGCCGCTATGGGTACCGACCCCGCCAAGGGCAAGCCCGCCTTCTGGGCGACCGGCGCCGACACCAAGGACCACCACGTCAAGCACTTCAACTGGCGCCGTGATCTCGGCGCTGCATTGGACGATGCAAGCAAGGTCAAGGTCGCCGACATCCGCAACGCTGTTGAAGGCGATCCGTCACCCCGCGCAGAGGGCGTGTCGCTGGAGGCCCGCCGCGGCATCGAAGTGGGGCACATCTTCAAGCTGGGCACCAAGTACTCCGAGGCGATGGGCTTCTCGATCCTCGACGAGAATCAGGAGCGTCGTCCGGTCATCATGGGGTGCTACGGCATCGGCGTCAGCCGGACCGTCGCCGCGTGTGTGGAGATGAGTCACGACGACAACGGCATCATCTGGCCGGCGCCCATCGCGCCGTACCACGTGCTGCTGATTCCGATGAAGGTGGATCCGGCGGGCGACGCCATGAAGCACGCGTGTGAGCTCAGCGGGGCCCTGTCGGACGCGGGATTCGACGTGCTGGTCGATGATCGTGACGAACGTCCCGGCGTGAAGTTCAAGGACGCCGATCTCATCGGCGTTCCGCTGCGCATCGTTCTGGGCGATAAGGCGCTGGCCGAGCAGAGCGTGGAGTTCAAGCGGCGCACCGACGAAGGCAAGGGCGAGCTGGTCAAGCTCGACGCCGTGGTCGAGCGCTGCCTCGATGCACTGACCTGAGGTCACAAGCTCCGCATTGCCCGGCGACAGATCCGTGCGGTCGCGGCATCATCCGATGCGCTGCTCCACTTCGCGCACACATCTCGCACCCAGTCCGGCATCGTCTTGGACGCGTCGTTGAGCCAATTCGCGACGCTGTCCTGCACGTACTTCTCCGGCGCCGCGCGCAGTGGCTTGAGCAGCACCAGGCCCGGCGACGGATCCTGCTTGAGCGCCTCGATGTGGGCGCACCACACGCCGCGCGGCCGCGTCGCTTCCACGGCGAACCTGCGGACGTTGACAGAGCGGGCCCGCGTCCACGGCTGGAACCGCGCGATCGCGCCGGCTGGATCATCGACGATGTGCTGGCGAATCCCAATCCACGCCCACTCGCGCACGCCGAAGTGCGGATCGTCCGCCAGGGGCCGGATACGTTTGAGCCGGCCGGCGAGCGTCAGTCGAGGTGTCAGACCGAGCACATACGCCGCCCAGCCGCGCACCGTGTCCGACGGGTGCGCCGCGAGCTCGTTGTACACCGCCGGGCCGTGTCGTTCGAACAGGATGGTCGCAGCCATCACCATCCGACGCGTGATGCCCGCCTTCGGATCCAGCTGCGCGAGATCGCGGGTGGTCAGCGATGGATCGACCGCACGGAGCAGCCGACGAAAATCGACCGCGAGTCCCTCCGCCAACGTGCGGGACTCGCGGTCGCCTCGACTTAGCGCATCGCGGATCGACCTAGGGACATCCTGTGGTCGGCGCGGTGTCGTCAACGACCCCGCCCGCGGCGCACGATCGCGACGCCGGCGATCAGCAGTGCGGCGCTCGTACCCGGTGCGGGCAGCGGCAAGATCGCCACATCGACCGGCGCGAAAAAGTCCATGCCTGAGTTGGGGTCGGGAATGCCCGGGCCGATGACGCCCGCGTCCTGCAACGGGCCGAACCCGGCATCAAACGTCAGAAGGTGCGCCGCTGTGCCGTCGAAGACGCCATCCTCGAACGTCGCCGCGTACCCCATGTCGTCGCGCGACCAGTCCACGACCAACCCCTGATCGAACTCGGCATCGAATCCAAGGTTGCGCGTCGTCACGACGTTGAGACTGCCGTCGATCGCATGTACGGCGTTGGTCTCGATATCGACGAGGTACATCATCCCGCTCGACGCAGCGGCGAGACCCGTGCCGCCGAAGTTGCTCGGCAGTCCGGAGACCTGGCCGACGAACGATGCCTGTGCGCTCGCTGTGTTGATGACATAGATGGCGTTGCTCACGAGTGAGACGCCGTACATCTGGCCGTCGGCCGGGTTGTACGTGATGTCGTCGATGGTGTCATCGCCGAGCAAACCGCTGATCGCACCGACCGCGGACGCGTTGCCCGTCGCCGCGTCGATCTGATGCAGGACTGACGTCGTGAAGTCCGACGACAGTCCCGACGCCCACAGGTTGCCATCCGGCGTGAAGTCCAGGCCCGTCATGAATCCGGACCAGTTCGTCTCGCCGAGCACGGCGACGTTGGCCGGATCACTCGAATCGAAGCGAATCAGCCGATCGCCGGTCGTTCCGGCGTTGAAGGGACCCATTGCTTCCAGCGCGAAGATGGTGGCGCCCGACGCGTGCGCGCAGCACACGACGAGAACGCCCGTTGCCGCCAGCGCGGCATCACGAGACTTGGTCATCTCTCGGTTCTCCAATCGGCGAAGGTTGTGCGGCCTTCTCCGTTGACTCCACTCGACCGGTCGCCCGGCCATCCAACTGTGCGGCAAGAGTGTCATGCCGAGCGGCGGAGGCGTCAAGCGCATTTCGGGTGAAGACCGGTGCATGCGCAACATGTGCGCACGAAAACGCCCCGACGACGCTGATCGTCGGGGCGCTGCATGGGAAGACTTCCGGAGCGTCAGTCCTGCGACAGGATGACGACGGTGTACGGTCCAATGCTGAGGTTGGCGTTGTAGTTCAGGCCATCCTTGGCGCCCCAGTTGGCCCAGGTATCCCACGAGGGGTGGTTACCGAACGACGAGCTGTAGCCGTTCCAGTCGCTGTTGAAGCGCACTCTCCACAGCCCACCGTGAGGCATACCGAGGTTGTAGCTGGAGTACGAGGTGTTGGCCATGTTGACCACGACGACGACGTCATCGCCTGTGCCGCCGGTGTCCCAGCGGTGATACGCGATCACCTTGTTGGTGTCGTTGACATGGAAGACGTTGGTGTTCTGCCCGCGCAGGCCGCGCGTGTTGTTGTACCAGTTGCGACGAAGCCGAATCAGGTCGCGGTACATCGCCTCGATGCCGGAGAAGGTGCTCTCCTTGGTCCAGTCCACGGGATCCGTATCCGCGAAGAAGCCGTCCTCGAGCACCTCCTGGCCCTGGAAGATCATCGGGATGCCCGGCGCGGTCATGACGATGCCGGCGCCCATGGTGGAGCGCTTCTGTGACCACCAACTTCCGGCGTTGCCCGGCCAGATCTCCTCGGGGACACGGGCCTTGCCGTTGGCGACCTCATCGTGCGACTCGGTGTAGATGACGCGCTCGAATGCATCGCCGTTGTAGTTGTGCGTGATCGCATCGCGAACGGACCACATGTTGCGGTCCCAGTCGTTGGCAGTGATGACCGCGTCACGAACCGGATGTACGAACGCGGCGTCCCACTGCGCATCGAAGCCCGCGCCGCCGGCGCCGGTCGTCTTGGTGATCCACGGATCGTTCTGTAAATCCTCTGCGATCGAGATCTTCCATGGCTGGCTGCCATCGATCTCGACGTTGATCCACTGCATCAGGCTCCAGCCATCGGGGATGGTGCCGCCGCCGCCGTTGTTGACCGTGCGGATGTTGACGGTGGAGTCCCAGCGCAATCCGTCGATGCGGAAGTCCTGCAGCCACCGCATGGCATTGTCGCGCAGGTAGGTGCGCACCTCGCCGCGCCCGTAGTCCGGCCGCGTGTCACCCCATGGGGTGCTGGAGCGGTAGTCCTGGTAGAAGTAGATGCCGCCCTTGCCACCGATGTTCCAGCCATCGAACTGCCACAGATCGAGATCACTCGGACCGAGGTGGTTGTAGACGACGTCCTGGATCACCGCAATGCCGCGGGCGTGGCACTCGTCGATGAACTCCTTGTACTTGTCCGGCCCGCCGTACGCCTCTTCGATGGCGAAGGGATGCGCTGGGTTGTATCCCCATGAGAAGTCGCCGGCGAACTCGCACAGCGGCATGACCTTGACGGCATTGATGCCGAGATCCTGCAGATGGTTCAGCCGAGCGATGGCATCGTCGAAGTCGCCCGGTGCGCCGCCCGGCGCATCGTTGAACGTCCCGATGTGCATCTCGTAGATCACCATCTCATTCCACGCGGGGGTCGAGAAGCTGCCCGACGCCCAGGTGTACGCCGACTCGTCGTAGACGATGCCGTTCCCGACTGAGTTGGTGACGTCCTTGGCCCACGGATCGACACGCCAGTACGACGATGTGCCGTTGGTGATGACGTACTGGTACTCGTCACCCACGGCGGCGGTCGTCACGTCCTGTGACCAGAAGCCGTTGCCTTCGTACACCAGTGGATCGGCCGTCGCCGACCAGCTGTTGAAGTCACCGGCCACGGTTACGGCCGACGCATTCGGCGCCCAGACCCGGAATCCCACGCCGCCGGTGTACGGCATCGAGCCGAGACCCGATTGCGTTGACTGTGCGCTGGCGGTTCCCGCGATCATCAGGCCGAGCCCGATCGCCGCGATACTCCTTGTCGCTTGAAGTGCCTTGGTCCTCATCGCCCACTCTCCTGTCAAGGTGGTTGGTGAAGCGAGGACACCGGCGCAACGCCGATGTCCGAAGATGTGGGCGAGTACACGACGATGCGCACAACATGACAATGGGTAGAACGATTTACTTTGACCGAATGCCGCGAACAGGTCGGCACGAATAGGGGAGACGAGACACGTCACTCGCACATGAGCGAGCGTCATGACATCACCTGGTCAGGGTCGATTTTGAGACACGTCAGCGCCAACGGGCGGTAAGTGAATCGTTTCACCCCCGCCGCGGGTGACAGTCACTGGCTGGTCAGTTGCGAAGCCACGGTGCGCGCTTCCTGTTCCAGGCCCGCGGCTCGCAGATGTGTGTTGAGTCGCGAGCCAACGCGGTACCAGGTCGAGGAGTACACGAACGGCGCCTTGTAGCGCGGCCGCGTGAGTCGCTTCCACGCGTCGCGATACAGCGGCACGATCTCTTCCGCGTGCTCCGCCTCCTTCAGCAGGGTCTCGGCCTCGATCAGCGCGTCGAGCACAAATGGGCCATCTTCGAGGAACTCGAACGCCGCACCCGTGAAGAGTTCGTAGGCACGTCGCCTGTCTCCAGCATCCTTCCACATCTTGCCTCGTTCGATGCAGATGGCGCTGGCGAGATCAGGGCGGCGCTTGCAGATCTTCAGCAGTCGGTGCCACAGCACGTCCTGTCGCTCCACGTCCTCCGTGGAGCGCACCAGCGGCGCCAGAACTTCGACCTGGAAGTCAAGATGATTGCCACCGGTCATGCGATCCAGTGCCGTGCCCCAACGGGCGAAGCGGTCCTCGTCAATCTCCTTCGCCTCCGCCAGTCGTACGAGATGATCCCATGCAGGAAGCAGCCCAGCGCAGCGGTTCAGAGCCGATTCGAGAAACGTCAGTTCGTCGTCGAGCGTGGCCTGGCGCCGCACCTTCAGATCATCGAGCCGTGGCGGGTAGTCGAGTTGCTCCGTGCGAATCTCGTGCAGCCGTCGAGCAGCAACGACGAGTGCCTGGGCCTCGATGCGCGTGTATGCATCAACGTCGTGCAGGAGCGCAAGGACACCGACGCGGGCATCGGAAATCGTGCGACCCGTCTGCGGATCCTCGATCTCGCCCATCAGCTTCGCATAGTCCCGATAGCGGCCCGCCTGGAAGTCCCACGACGAACCTCTTCGCTGCATGCTGAGGTAGCCCAGCCAGCAGTGTCCCACCTGCGTGCCCGATGCGCGGACACGCGTCGCGGGGATGCCGATCGACTTTCCGACCTCCGCGGCGAAGTGCCCCTGATCCACGCACACGCCGCCGTACTTCAGGATGTTGGGCAGATTGAATCCCTCGCGCGTGAGTCTCTTGTTCCCGGAAAGCGCCTCGTAGTCGTATCTGATCTTGAAGTAGAGCGGGCCGAGCGTGCGCGTGCCGGCATAGCGCTGATGGGCCCACTCAAGCTCTTCGATCGGTGTCGTCACATCCACGACGTACTTCAGGAGCTGCGGCGGCATCGACCGAATGTCGGTCTCCAGTTCATCTGCATAGCGAATGTAGTAGTCGAGGATGCGCATCGGCTTCGGCGCCTGCACACGATTCTCGTTCACGCGGCGGCTCAACTGGCGGTCGTGGACCGCGCAGATCGCCGCGACGAGTGTGGCGTACCCCTCGAGCCTGTCGCCGCCGCGGACGCGCATCCGATCGAGCAGGCTGTACGCCTGGAAGATGAGGTCCGTCTCCGCGTCGAGTAGCAGCGGCACCTCCTCGCCGATGCGGGTGTTGCGACGGAGGTATGCCAGGAGCGCCACGCGATCGACGTTCATCCCAGAGATTTCGAGATGCTCGACCATGCGCACCGCCGCCGCGGCCCGCACCATCGACGCCATCTCTGCGTCGTCGCCGTAGGCGATCGCGGTGTCGAAGGCGTGGTACAGGTCCCGAAGAACCTCGTGCCCATTTGCTCCGTCCGCGTACGCATCCAAGGCATCTCGGATGCCACGATCGATCACCTGCGCGAGTTCAGACGATTGCTCGTGCCTCGGTGCGCCGAAGGTCGTCGCTGCCGTCAGCGCGGCGAGCAGTGCCGCGAGCAGCGCGGCCAACAGATATCGAGTGGCGTGATGCATCATCCGTCCCCCGTTGGACGTGTCTCCTGCGCCTCGGTTCACACGTCGATCACACCGTCCGCCCACATGGCGTCGTCGCGCGAGAAGTGATCACGCCAGCCTCCGACGACACCCCGGCGCAGCAGCCGCGCATCCCGCGGCAGGGACGATCCGAACTGTCCGAAGCGACCGCCGTCCTCCAAGACCCGTGCCGCGGCGAAGGAGGACGCCTGCACCACCTCATCGATGATCGCTGGTGTCGCTGCCAGCCCGATGAACTGACAGATCCGCCCCAGTTCCAGCGCAGGATCCTGATGCAGATGCTCGTACTGCACGTGCAGCGACGCCTCGCACTGCGCGAGTGCGGCCAACCATGTCCTCTGCCACTGCAGGATCGTCCGCAGGCCACCTCTCTCGCTGCGGAGCAGCGCGCCGACGTCCCCGTCGAAATGCGGGATGCGCGGATCGATGCGTGATCGCATGGTGCGCTCGGCGTGCAGCGAGACAAGGATGTCGCGCGGATCGCGCGTCAGCAAGATGCAGCGCCGGTCCTGTTGCCACGTCGGCATCGCCGACGCTTGCGCGGGCGTCCACAGCCGCGGATCCTGCTTGCCGTGCGACAGCATCAGCCGCGGCAGGCTGCCGTCGGTTCTGGTCCGGGCGTCAAGATCGAAGGGATTCGCGCTGGTTGTCTGCGTGGTGCGCTCGATGGTGAGCGCCAGCATGACGCGAAGCCACAGCTGGCCCGCCCGCGGGAATGACACGATGTGCGCCGCCGGCGCCCGGAACGCACGCCGGATCGCGCCATCGACCAGCGTCGGACCGATCATGGTGGGGGGCTGCAGCGTCGAGTGCAGCGGGTTGGCCATCACGATGCGCTGCTCGGTCACCGGGTTGCGCGAGCGCACGGACGGCACTGGCGTGTGCGATCGGTGTCCCGTGATGTTTACATCGACGCGCATGGTGTTTCAGAGTGCGCTCGCAATGGCCTCGGCCAGCGCTGCGCCGTCGTCCAGTGCGCCCGACTTCCAGATGATGCCAAGCCCCGAACCGTCGTCGTGCTTGGGGATGATGTGGAAATGCACATGCATCACTTCCTGATGTGCCGGCGCTCCATTGTTCTGCAGGATGTTGTACGAACTGCACCCAGCCGCCTGCATGACGGCGCGGCAGAGCCGGGGCAGCACTCGACCGATTGCCGCGGCCGATGCGTCAGACAGCTCGCCGAGCGTCGCCCTGGCTTCCTTGGGGATGACCAGCGTGTGCCCCCGGCTCAGCGGGCCGATGTCGAGGAATGCGAGCACGTGCTCATCCTCGTACACACGATGGCAGGGGACCTCACCGGCGATGATCTTGTCGAAGATGGTCTCAGGCATTGCCCGAAAGGATATGCAACGCCCGACAGGGCGACCTCAAGGCTTGAGAGAGCCCCTCATCCGTCTCGCCAGTTCCACCCCCTCCGCATCGTCAAACCACCGCACCGACGGCGTGATCTGCAGCCCTGTCGTCTCGCTCGGCTTCGGGATGATGTGGAAGTGGACATGCATCACCGTCTGGCTCGCCGCGCGTCCATTGTTCTGGACGATGTTGCAGTCCGGACATCCCGTCACCCGGGCAATTGCGCGGCAGAGGCGGGGCAGCACACGTCCCAGAGCCGCGGCGGACGCATCAGACAACTCGCTCATTGTCACCGCATGCTCTTTTGGCACGACCAGTGTGTGCCCTGGAGCGATGGCGCCCGTATCGAGGAAGGCGATGACGTGCGCATCTTCGTAGACCTTGTAACACGGCGCTTCGCCACGAGCGATTCGTGCGAAGATGGTGGCTGCGTACTCCGGATCGACCTGCTCACGCTGCATGCAGGGTGATACGACCGAGGCCGCCGCCGGTTCACCCGACCCCGGCCTCCACCGCCGCCGCGGCTGGCGGGTGCGGCGCTTCGCTCGGCGGAGGTAGGCGCAGATACCGGGCCAGCCAGTGAGCACCGAAGTAGAAGGGCACGGTGTCCACCAGCGCCGCGAGCAGCTTGAAGGCATACCCCGTCGCGATGAACAGCAGCAGCTGCAGCCACAGCGTCCCGTCCTCATCGATGGGAAGCGCCTTCGCGTAGAAGTGGGTGATGAGGATGACGGCCGTGGTGTCCACCAGCTGACTCACCAGCGTGGATCCATTGTTGCGCAGCCACAGATGGCGGTTCTTCGTGAGGCGTTTCCAGAAGTGGAAGACGTGCACGTCCACCAGTTGCGCGACGAGGTAGGCGATCATCGACGCCGCGACCGCACCGAACGCGAGTGTGCGCACCTCGAAGAAGACCGGCATGCGCCCGGCCGCGTCTGGGATCAGATCGCCCGCACCATCGCGCGCCTCGAAGCCCGGCAGCACGCCGCCGAGCCACAGGATGCCGACCACCCACAGGTTCAGAAGGAACCCGACCCACACGACGGCGCTGGCACGTTTGCGGCCGTAGAGCTCGCTGATGAAGTCCGTGCAGAGGAACGTGATGGGATAGGGCAGCACGCCCACGGCGACGGCGAAGATGATGTCCGTCGTGCCGACCGTCGCACCCGTATCCCACAGCACGATGAAGCGCGTGATGCCGAGGATGTTCAGCATCGCCAGCGTGCCCAGGAAAAGCCCGGCGAAGATCAGGAAGAGCGTCTCGCGACGCGTGTGAAGCACCCGGGCCGAGAGCTTCGGGAGGCCGTCGTAGTGATGCTGCTGATCGGGGAGGAATTCGTGGTGGGACATGAGCCTCAAAGCCTACGGCGTACAATCCGCCCATGCCGCCCCGGAACGCCACATCGCCCCGAGCAGTCGCCGAGATCCAGCTCCTGCCGCCGCTGGTGGTGAACCAGATCGCCGCGGGTGAGGTTGTCGAGCGGCCGGCGAGCGTGGTCAAGGAACTGCTGGACAACGCCATCGACGCCGGGGCAACCCGCATCGCCGTCGAGCTCGAGCGCGGCGGGGTCGAGCTGATCCGTATTGCCGACAATGGGGCTGGCATCCCGCCCGAACAGCTGCCGCTGGCCATCCATCCGCACGCCACCAGCAAGATCCGCTCCACCGACGACCTCGATCGCATCGCGACTATGGGATTTCGCGGCGAGGCGCTGGCATCCATCGCCAGCGTGTCGCGCATGTCCATCCGTTCGCGCACGCCCGACGCCGATGGCGCCGTGCGCATCGATGTCGATGGTGGCGACGTCCGCGAGCCGCGGCCCGACGCCGGGCCGGTCGGCACGAGCGTGGCCGTCCGGAACCTCTTCTTCAACACACCGGCGCGTCGGAAGTTCGTGCGCACCGACTCGACCGAGCAGGGGCACTGCGCCGACCTGGTGCGTGCGCTCGCGATGAGTCACCCAGCCATCGGGTTCACATTGCTGGCCGATGGGCGAGAGCTGCTGGCCCTACCGCCGGATCAGCCGGTGCGCGAGCGAGCGTTCGACATCCTCGGGCGCGAGTCGGAGGAGCAGTACCTGGAAGTCGCGGCCGACAGGTTCGACGATGCGCGCGGCCTGGCCCTGTGGGGCCTGGTCGGCCTGCCGAGCATCGCCAAGCGCGTGGCGTCCAAGGCCCAGCATGTCTTTCTGAATGGCCGCCCGATTCGCGACAAGACCATCATGCACGCCATGCGCGAGGCGTATCGCGGCCTGATCGAGCCGGGGCGGCATCCGTCGGCACTGCTGATGCTGGAAATGGATCCCGGCGCCGTGGACGTCAACGTGCACCCGACCAAGGCGGAGGTGCGCTTCCGCGATCAGTCGATGGTGCACAAGACGGTGTATCTCGCCGTGCGCGAGGCACTGCAGCGTTCCGATCTGACGCCCGCGCCCGATGCAACGCACGGCGTGACCACCGGCCGCGCGGTGCAGTTCGAGCCGTACGCTCCCGGTGGTGGTGCGAGCGGCGAACCCAAGGACACCGGGCGCGCGGACTTCACCTCGTTCTTCGAGCAGGTCAAGGGTGGCGATACGTCGTCGTTCGACTTCGAGGGTCTGCGGGCCGCGGTCGATGCCGAGCGCGAGCGCCTCGATGCCGAGCGGGCAGAGCTGGCCCAGCGCCGAGCGCAGGCGGAGACGCGCGTCGTCCCGAGCGAGACCGGCGGGGTGGGGGCTGAACCCGAGTCGCTGCCGCTGGCGCGCCCGGCGGATCGCGTGCTGCAGGTGCACAACAGTTTCCTGGTGACGCAGGACGCCGACGGCGTGGTGATCATCGACCAGCACGCGCTGCACGAGCGCGTCATGTTCGAGAAGCTGCGGGATCGGCTGGAGGCGGGCGAACTGGAGAGTCAGCGCCTGCTGATGCCCGAGGTGGTCGAGACGACCGAGACGCGCGTCGATCTGCTCGGCCCGCTGGCGCCGCTGCTGCAGCGCCTCGGCATCACGGCGGAGCCGATGGGGCTGCGCTCCGTGGCGATCCATTCGTTCCCATCATTCCTGTTCGAGCGCAAGGTCGAGCCCGCGCCCTTCCTGGCCGAGCTGCTGGAGCGCGCCGAGGAGGAAGACCTCGCCAGCGCCATCGCGACCGACGGCGGCAGCAGCGCACGCGAGCAGGCGCTGCACGAGGTGCTGGACATGATGGCGTGCAAGGCCGCCATCAAGGCGGGCGACGCCATGAGCGACGAGGAGCTCAACGAGCTGCTGCTGATGCGCGATCAGATCGAACGCGCCAGCAACTGCCCCCACGGCCGCCCCACGGCGATCCGTCTGACCATCCGGGAGATCGAGCGTCAGTTCGGACGGTCGTAATGAAGCCGAAGCGTCCGGGGATCAGTCGAAAGACTGCGCGGCGCGTCCTGATGACGCCGGGCGAACGTCTGGTCGGGATAATTGGCTCGCTCGCTCTTCTCGTGCTTCTCCCGACTTCCCTCTTTCTCCTGGATAACTTCATGCATGCAATGCCACTCGCCATCCACATGGCGATGGTGCTTGTCATCGTCGTTGTCGCCACGATTCCCGCGGCGTGGCTGATGACGGGCGTAGCCAGGCTAATGGTCAAGCGCCTTGCGCAGCGCGACTATCGCTTGTGTCCGGACTGCGGCTACGACCTGCGCAACGTCGATGCGGAACGGTGTCCTGAGTGTGGAAGTCGTTGCAGCTCGGAGGTGCTTCGTGCTCGTTGGAACCGCGCGTTTTCGACTCGGCAGAGAAAGAGCTCAACAGCAGATTAATCGGACGAGGCGCCCCTCGAGAGTGGCGCTGAGGACGAAGGCCGAGAGGACGCGTGAGCAATCTTCGTGCCGTCGCGTACGTCCAAGCTGACACCCCTCCGTCGCTTCGTCGCTCAGTCGCTCCGTCGCTGCTCACACATGAATCAGCTTGTTCACCGCGTTGAGCGCCGCGACCTTGTAGCACTCGGCCAGCGTCGGATAGTTGAAGACCGTGTCCACGAAGTAGTCCACCGTACCCTTGAGGCTCATGACGGCCTGGCCGATGTGGATGATCTCCGTCGCGCCGGTGCCGATGCAGTGCACGCCCAGGATCTGGCGCGTGTCCTGGTGGATCAGCAGCTTGAGCATGCCGATGGTGTCGCCGAGCAGCTGGCCCCGCGCGATCTCGCGGTAGTTGGCCACGCCCGACTCGTAGGGGATGTCGCTCTCGGTCAGCTTCGTCTCGGTCCAGCCGACCATAGAGATCTCCGGGATCGCGTAGATGCCGAAGGGGAAGAGCTCGGGTGTGCTGTTGGTATGAACGCCGAACATGTGGCACGCGGCGAGTCTGCCCTGCTCCATGCTCGTCGAGGCCAGCGCGGGGAAGCCGATGACGTCGCCGCCGGCGTAGATGTGGTCGCGCTCACTCTGGTAGTCAGCGTTCACGCTGATGCGCCCGCGCTTGTCGGCGCTGAGGCCGACGTTGCCGAGGCCGAGGTCCGCCGTGCAGCCCTGGCGGCCGACGGCGTACAGCAGCGTCTCCGCCCGCAGCACCTTGCCCGACTCAAGCACGGCCTCGACCAGCCGCCCGTCGTTGGACCGGGCCCCGTCCGGGGCGTCCACGACCTGAACCTTCACGACGTGCTCGCCCATGCGGAGCGTCATGCCCGCCTGTCGCAGGTGGTACTGCAGGGACTCGCCGATCTCCGGATCGAGGAAGTCCAGCAGCTTGTCGCGGCCTTCGATGAGCGTGACCTTCACCCCCAGGGCCTGCATCATCGAGGCGTACTCGGTGCCGATCACGCCGCCGCCGACGACCATCATGGTGCGGGGCAGGCGGTGGAGGTTGAGCAGGCCGTCGGCGTCCACGATGTGGGTCGCGTCAAAGTCGATGTCGTCCGGGCGGGCCGGCTTGGTGCCGGTGGCGATGTAGAAGTGGTCCGCCTCCAGGACGCCCTGTTCGTTGCCGTGGCGGAAGATGATCGAGTGCTCGTCGCGGAACTCGGCGGTGCCGGTGAGCATGTCGATGTCGTTGCGGTCGAGCTGATCGCGGACGACGCCGATCTCGTGCCGGATGACCTGCTGGCACCAGTAGGTCAGGTCCTCGATGGTGATGTCGTGGCGCGAGCGGCCGCCGCCACCCTCGGGTCCGAGCTTGGAGCGGGCTCCGGTCAGGCGCAGCACGGCTTCGCGGAGGGCCTTGGACGGGATGGTGCCGGTGTTGATGGCGACGCCGCCGACCACCTCGCGGCGTTCGACGATGGCGACGCGTCGGCCCAGCTTGGCGGCCTGCACCGCCGCACGCTGCCCGGCCGGCCCACTCCCGATCACGCAGAGGTCATACCGATCCTGGCTCAAAGTCGCTGCTCCCGGTGCGGTTCCAGCCCGTTCTATCGGTCGGCGAGGCCTCCCGCACCACCGTGATGGTACAGGATCGACCCGTCCCGCCTGCCGGCGGGCAGGTGCTCGGAAGTGGTCAGGTTTGCCATTTCGTTCAGGGAACCGTTCGCCCCAGTCGATGCACCCTCTAGAATGGTTCTTAACGTCCGAAAGGACGTCGATTCGGGCCGCAGGGCCCGCCGCGAGGGTGACGCGGAACGGTTGGGTCGCCCGTCAGAGCAAGAGCAGAAACCACTCGCCCCGCCGTTATGAACAGCCCAGAGCCGACCCCTCCGGCCGTCAACGCGTGGAACGCCGAGTACCTCGAGGCCCAGTATCAGCTGTGGCTTGAGGACGAAACGTCCGTCTCGCCCGACCTGCGCACCTTCTTCCACGGGTTCGACCTCGGTCGCGTCCCCGCGGAGATGAACGGGTCCGCCGCCGCACCGACCTCCGATGCCCGTCTCGTCGGCGGCACCCGCGCCTCGGAAGACCGGGCCCAGGCCGGCGTCTCCACGCTCATCCAGGAATACCGCAGCTCCGGCCATCTCTGCGCCGCGATCGATCCGTTCAATCGGGAGCGGATCCGTCCCGCGGGGCTCAGCCTGGAGGCCCACGGCCTGCACGCCGAAGACCTCGGCCGGACCTTCAACGCCGGCGACCTCTCCCCCGACGGCTCGCCGATGGTGCTGCAGGACATCGTTGACACCCTTGAGTCCACGTACTGCGGTTCGATCGGCGTCGAGTTCCAGCACATCTCCGACGTCGAGGAGCGTCAGTGGCTCGAGTCCCGGATGGAGCCCTGCCGCAACCGCACGGACTTCAGCCGGGCCGAGCGTGCCCACATCCTCTTCCAGCTGCAGCGGGCCGAGCTCTTCGAGCGGTTCTGCGGCAAGCGGTACCCGGGTGTCAAACGCTTCAGCCTCGAGGGCGGCGAGACGCTGATCCCCATGCTCGATCAGTTCATCGAGCGGGCCGGTGACGAGCACAACATCGATGAGTTGGTCTTCGCGATGAGCCATCGCGGCCGCCTCAACGTGCTGACCAACATCGTGGGCAAGACCTACGAGCAGATCTTCACGGAGTTCGAGGACGCCTGGCAGATCGACGCGGCCATGGGCGGCGGCGACGTCAAGTACCACCGCGGCTACTCCTCCAACCGCGTGCTGCCCTCCGGCAAGCACGTCTGGCTGGCCATGACCTCCAACCCCAGCCACCTCGAGTCCGTTGGCGCGGTCGCGCTGGGCCGGTGCCGCGCCAAGCAGCGGCTTCGCGGCGATGCCGAGCGCCGCCGCGTCATCCCGCTGCTGATCCACGGCGACGCCGCGGTCATCGCCCAGGGTGTGGTGGCCGAGCTGTTCAACATGTCGCAGCTGCCCGGCTACACCGTCG
>JBCBTA010000026.1:0-15374 GCA_039818905.1 Planctomycetota bacterium | reverse complement strand
GCCCGGAATGTATCATCCGCGCGATGACTGAGACAGCACCCCACACCGATGCGCCGCTGATGGTCTCCGTCAGCGGCTGCCGCGGCATCGTCGGCGCCAGCCTGACGCCGGATGTGATCGCACGCTTCTGCAGCGCCTGGGCCTCAGAAGTGCGTGCCCGAACGGGCGCCCGCAAGCCCCGCATCGTCGTCGGTCGTGACGGCCGCGCTGGCGGCCATGCCCTGCTGCGGCTGGCTGAGGGGGCGCTCAACATGGCAGGATGCGACGTCATTCGCCTCGGCGTCGCCATGACGCCCAGCGTCGGCCTGATGGTCCATCGCCTGAGTGCCGAGGGCGGGCTCGTCCTGACGGCATCGCACAACCCCGGCGAATGGAATGGCATCAAGCCCATCACCGAGGAGGGCGGCGCACCCCTGCCGGAGCAGGCTCGTTCACTGATCCACCGCTTCCACGAGGGTGCGCCCGAATGGGTCACGCCCGAGCGGCTGGGCGGCCTCACGGAAGACCACTCGACCACCGACGCCCACGTCGCCCGCGTGCTGGACGCCATCGCGGCAGTGCAGCCGCTGGAGTCCATCCGCGAGTGCGCGTTCAAGGTCGTCGTGGATTCGGTCAACGCATCCGGAGCCGCGCCGGCCGCGGCTGTGCTCGAGGCGCTCGGGTGCCGGGTCACGCATCTCAATGCCGATGGCACCGGCATTTTTCCGCATACGCCCGAGCCGACGGCGGCGAACCTCACCAGTCTCTGCGGCGCGGTCCGCGAGCATGGCGGCGACGTCGGCTTTGCGCAAGACCCCGACGGTGATCGCCTCGCGCTCGTTGATGAGCTGGGGGCGTACGTCGGCGAGGAGTACACACTGGTGCTCGGTGCGATGGCGTATCTCGGCTCGTTGTCGCCATCGGATGCCCGCAACGCCCGTCTGGCGGCCAACCTCTCGACCAGCCGCATGATCGACGATGTCGCTGCGCAGTTCGGTGCCAGCGTCGTGCGCACGCCGGTGGGGGAGGCGAACGTCGTCTCGGGCATGCGCGCTGCGGGTGCGGCATTCGGCGGCGAGGGCAATGGCGGCGTCATCTGGCGCGACATCGTGCCCATCCGCGACAGCATCGTCTCCATGGCCCTGACGCTGGCCCTGATGGCCCGCGAAGGACGGCCGCTGAGCATGGTGGTCGCGGACGTGCCGCGGTACGCCATCGAGAAGCGCAAGGCCCCGGCCGAGGCCCCACTGGTGGCGCGGTTGGCGGACGCCGTCCGCGATCTCTACGACGGGGCCGACGTCGATGAGCAGGACGGAGTGCGGCTGGACTTCGAGGCGCCCTCCGGCTCTGGGCGCGCATGGCTGCATGTGCGGCCCAGCAACACCGAGCCGATCGTGCGCCTCATCGCCGAGGCGCCGACCGCAGAGGATGCAAAGGCCATCCTCGACAAGGCCGAGGCCGCCCTGCGGTGACGCTCGACCTTCGGGAGACCGGCGACGGCGCCGTGCTGCTTCGCGTGAAGGCTGTCCCCGGCGCACGCCGCGATGAGATCGCGGGCGTCCTGGGCGAGCGACTGAAGATCCGCATCAGCGCCCCGGCTGAGGGAGGGAAGGCGAACAAGGCGATCTGCGCCTTGCTCGCAAAGACGCTCGGTGTGCGCGCGGGTGATGTACAGATTGTTGCGGGCGCATCCAGACCGGAGAAGACTGTGCGCATCGATGCTCTTGATGCAGGAGAGGTCACGGACCGACTGACGCAGTCACGCCGGTGACGGCATGACACCCGGGCCAAGTTCGTCGCCCGTGTCGGGCTCCGCGCGCGGCGTCGGTGTCGGGCGGTCCTTCTTCGCCTCGGCGGCGAGCAGGTCGCTGACGGTCGGCTTGTCGAGAGGCTTGCCATCCATGAGCGTGCGCACCTCTTCGGCGGTCAGCGTCTCGTGCTTCAGCAGTGCCTCGGCAACGGCGATCACCTGGTGCCAGGCGTCGCCCAGCATGCCTTCGGCATCGCGGTACGCCTCGTCGGCGTAGCGGCGGATCTCCTCGTCGATGAGGCGGGCCGTCTCCTCGGAGTACTCGCGCTCATGCACGAGTGCCTCCCGATTGTCGGTGCCGGCGTAGCGCACGAAGCCAAGCTTCTCGCTCATGCCCCATTCGAGCACCATGGAGCGGGCCATCATGGTGAGCTGTTGGATGTCCATCGCGGCACCGGAGGAGATGTCACTCGTCTCCCGCTGCTCGGCGATGCGCCCGCCGCAGACCACGCGCATCTGGGCCGAGAGCCAGCGCAAGCCATAGCCGTAGCGATCCTTCTCGGGCAGTGACATGGTCGCGCCCAAAGCGTGGCCGCGCGGGATGATCGTCACCTTGTGCAGCGGATCGGAGTCGGGCAGCAGCATCTGCAGGACTGCGTGGCCGGCCTCGTGGAAGGCGGTTGCGCGGCGCTCACGCTCCTCGAGCGTGCGGCTCTTGCTCGAGCGGCCGTAGCGCACCTTGTCGCGGGCCTCCTCGAGGTCGTCCTGCTCGACGTGCTCCTTCTCGGCGAGCGTCGCGATGATGGCCGACTCGTTGACGACCGCGGCGAGCTCGGCGCCGCTGAACATCGGCGTGCCGCGCGCGATGCGCTCCATGTCCACGTTGGGTCCGAGCTTGATCTTCTCGGCGTGCACCCGCAGGATCTCGAGGCGACCCTTGAGATCGGGCAGCGGCACCACGACCTGACGGTCGAAACGTCCGGGGCGTGTCAGGGCCGGGTCGAGGACGTCGGAGCGGTTGGTCGCCGCGATCACGATGACCTGGTCGGACGAATCGAAGCCGTCCATCTCGACGAGGATCGCGTTGAGCGTCTGCTCGCGCTCGTCATGTCCTCCCGAGGAGAATCCGCCGCCACGACGACGACCGACGGCGTCGATCTCGTCGAGGAAGATGATGCACGGAGCGGACTCCTTGGCCTGCTTGAACAGGTCGCGCACGCAGCTGGCGCCGACGCCGACGAACATCTCGACGAAGTCCGAACCGGAGATCGAGAAGAACGGCACGTCCGCCTCACCGGCGATGGCCTTGGCGAGCAGCGTCTTGCCGCACCCGGGGTCACCGACGAGCAGCACGCCGCGCGGGATGCGCCCGCCCAGCTTCATGAACTTCTTGGGGTGCTTGAGGAACTCGACGAGCTCCTGCACTTCCTCCTTGGCGTCGCTGATGCCCGCAACGTCTTCGAAGGTGATGCCGGTGGACTCCTTGGCGAGCACGCGATGACGCGACTTGCCGAAGCTGCCGAGCATGCCGCCACCGCCGCCCGCACCGCGCACCGCGCGAATGAAGACGAAGTAGATCAGCAGGAAGATCAGCAGCATCCACAGCAGCGGCGAGAAGATGAACGTCATCCACCATGGCGGACCAGGGGACTCCGTGAAGCTGCCGCCGGTCAGGTCGTTGACCTGGCCGACCCAGTACTCACGCGACTGCTGCTGGAAGGTAACCGCGACGGGGCCGGCGAGATCCTCATCGCGCTCGGCCGCCTCGGGCCGCGGCTCGCCGATGATGGCCCGCTCGTCAATCTTCACGGTCTCCAGCGCATTCTCTTCGTAGTAGGCGACGAAGTCCTGCCACTCGATGGTGCGATAGGCAGGCGAGCCGAACTGCACCATCAGCAGGAGCATCAGCAGCAGGCCGAAGAGGAACAGCCAGCCCACGGCACCGCGATTGAGGCGCGGCTGCGGCGGCTGCCCCTGGGGCCTGTTGGGGCCGCCGGGCTGCTGATTGGGTGACTTGCTTGGTCCGTCTTCGGGCATCAGGATCCTTCTGGCTCTGGGCCGCTCTGACGATGCCTGGGGCGAACCCACCCAGCCAGATCGGCCTCCTGCGCGGTCAACAATAGGCGATCCGGCGTTACCAGGACGATCGGAGCTCCGCCACGATGTCGCGGGCCAGCCGATCGACGGCTCCACGCTCGCCGGTATCGATTCGCTCGCCTGCCGGCTGGGCTGCAACGAAGGTGCCCGAGGACCGGAAATTGCGCCGTGCGACCAGCACCCGCCCCGTCCGGGATTCCTTCCATTCGAAGGAGACGGTGAGCTCGAAGGCCATCTCCTGCACCAGGCCCGTCTGCTGACCGGTGGTCAGGCGGTTGAGCTCGGTATCGGTGATCGATCCCCGCAGAGCCGTGTCCGCACCCGACTCCGATGCGACACGCCACGGCGTCGAGCGATGGATCTCCTTGATGATCGCATCGGTGAGGTCGATCTCGATGCCGTGGGAGTACGTGACGTTTTCGAAGACAGGCACTGCGATGGTCTTGATATCGTCGCGGTAGGACGACGAGAAGACGTAGCCGCGGCTGGCCTCCGAGGCACAGCCCACCAGCGGAAGTGCGCACAGCACCATGTACAGCACGACGCACAGCACGGAGCACAACCATCGAGGTGCGCTCATCGGTCGTCCTCCGCGGGTCCGTCCTCGGGCGTGACCACCTCCGCGTCGGTCGGGCCGATGATGACGGTGTCGGGTTCGGCGGTGCGTGCCGCGGCATCGTCCTCATCCCACCAGCCCTTGGCGACGAGGAGATCCATCGCGCGGGCGGCCGAGAGTGTGCGGGGATAGCGATCGACGAGTCGCTCGAGGGTGTATCGCTCGGCGGCGGGATCATCCTTGACCTCGTACCACTCGGCGGCGACGAGCAGCTGGGCTGCCAGCGACTCATCGATTCGCGCGATCATGCCCTCGTTGAGGCCGTTGCGTTCCGCTTCGACGGGATAGCGTCGCGCGAAGCTGCGAATGCGCACGCGGGCGTCGATCAGTCCGCCGCCGTCATACTCCGGCCCCTTGAAGCGTGCGACGTTGGCGTCGATGAGACGACGCTCGGCGTGCACGCGATTGGGGCCCTCGGGGTAGTTGGCCAGGTAGAGCTCGTAGGCATCGCGGGCGAGACGCAGCTCGCGCTTGCCGTAGTAGTGGTCCGCCAGCTTGATGGCGGCTTCCTCGGCGATCTCATCTCCAGGCAAGCGCTCTTGCACGCGGATGAGCAGCTCGATGCCGATTTCCTCACCGTCGGCGAAGCGGATGCCGAAGACGCGTCGTTTGAGACCGCCGAGATACTCGAGCCCGATGCGCAGCTCGCGCTCGATGGCGATCTTGAACTCTTCCGTCTGGGGGAATTCCTTGGCCACGCGCTCGTAGTCGTAGAGGGCCTTGTATTCGAAGTCGAGCGCGACGAGGGCGTCGCCTCGGAGCAGCAGAGCCTCTGCGAGGCGCGGGTTGTCGCGCCGATCGTTGTTCTTGATGTACTCGTCGAGCAGCCGACGAGCCGCGGCGGGGTCGTCATCGGCAAGGGCGCGCCGAGCGTCGATGACCATCGCATCGGGCCCTTCGACCTGTGGCGACGCTCCCGTCCAGTTCCGGGCGGTGCCCCCCTCGGAGCCGAGCGTGTACTCCCTGGACTGGGCGTGTGCCAGTGGGGCCGCGCACAGAAGGCTCATTGCCGCAAGCGCGGTTGCCGACAGGAAGTTGCATCGCGTTCGGAACATGTCGGGTAGCATACTCGCCCCGCAGGCGGAGCGTCCTCGTTCACTGTCGATCGAGCAGCGCATCGTGAGCGGTTCGGGGCGCCCGTTGTTGGTGGGTTGCCGGGAGCACGGCTCAGTGCGTCTTGTCGCTGTCTACAACCCGATTGCCGGAAGCGGTCAGGCGCAGCGCGAGGCGCTCGCGATCCGCACGCACTTCGAGGCGCGCGGCGACACGATCGACCTGGTGGATGTCGGGCCACAGGGCCAGCGCGAGCGCGTCGCGGAGATCGTTGCGGGCGCCGATGCCATGATCATCGTCGGTGGTGACGGCACCGTGCAGGCGCACGCCACCGTTGCCTCCGAGACCGGCGTCCCGCTGTATCAGTATCCGCTGGGGACGGAGAACCTCTTCGCCCGCGAGTGGGGGATGCGCAAGCGGCTGCAGACGTTGGAGGCGGCGCTGGAGCAGATGCAGGTGGTGCAGGCCGATCTGGCCTCCTGCAACGAGCACCCATTCATGCTGATGTGCTCCGTCGGGCCAGACGCCAACGTCGTGCATCGCCTCTCTGCACATCGCAATGGACCGATCAGCCATGCGTCATACGTCCGTCACGTCATCGCAGAGTTTCTCTCGCCCAGCATTGCACCGCTGCGCGTTACGCTGGACGGCAAGCAGGTGATCGATGGCGAGCGCGGCATTCTCGTGGTCGCCAACTGCAAGCACTATGCAATGCGGATCAATCCGGCCCGGGATGCATCGATGACCGACGGCGAGCTCGATGTGGCCTTCTTCCCGATCACCAGGCGCGTCGGTCTGCTCAAATGGCTGTGGCTCTCGCGACTGGGCCGACGGGCCCGCAACGCGATCTACCTGCGCGGCCGCGAGGTCACGATCGAGAACGAGGGCAAGCCGGTCGCCTTCCAGATCGATGGCGAGGCAGGCGACGCCGAGCAGTCTCACAGGCTGCACATTCGCATTGACAAGGCCGCCGTCCCCGTGCTCACCGCCCGCGTCGCCTAAGACCGGCGCGGATTACGTGACGAAGCTCCAGGACGAGGCCCGCTCGGTGACCGTCGCGTTGACGTCCGCTCCTCCGCGGGGGTGGAAGGGGGCAACTCGGCGGACGACAGTGGTGGCGGCTCTTCCTGCTGCTCGTGCTCGGGGCGAAGGGATGCGCCTGCGGGCTGCGCCGGATCGCTGCCGTTGCCCGGTCCGTTTGGTGGGCTTGGCGCACCGGGTGCGCCGGGGATCCGGCCGAAGATCAGCCGCCCGGCGCTCGTCTGCATCGCGCTGACGACATCCACCGAGACCTGCCTGCCGACCGCGTCCGCCCCGTTCTCGATCACCACCATGGTGCCGTCGTCGAGATACGCAACACCTTGTCCCGGCTGCTCGCCGACACGGATCACCTCGACGCTCAGCTCCTGCCCGGGGATGACCTGCGGCTTCATCGCGTTGGCGAGATCGTTCACGTTGAGGACCGGGATGTCATGGACCGCCGCGACGCGGGCGAGCCCGGCATCTGTCGTGATGATGCCCGCGGGCATCTGCTGGGCCAGTTCGACGAGGATCTGATCGACGCCGCGGCCTGCGGCGGTGGTTGCATCGGAAATGCTCACGTCCAGCATGGTGGAGCGCTGCAGACGCGACAGCAGATCGAGGCCGCGCCTGCCTCGGGCCCGCTTCAGGCGATCTCCGGAATCGCTGAGCGTCTGCAGTTCGTCGATGACGTCCTGAGCAATCACCAGCGGGGCCTGCAGAAAGCCGACTTCCGCGATGTCCAGCAGGCGACCATCGATGAGGCAGGACGTGTCCACGAGCATCGGTTTGGTGCCGCGATATGTCTTGGTGAACTCCACGTAGGGGATCACCAGGCGGATGTCGTCCTGCGTCTGCAGCACGGTGGTGACGCCGATGTAGCACAGGCCCAGGCCGACGATGAGTTTCACCGTCAGGGCGTAGCGGTCGTAGTCGTCGGCGAAGCCCCACGTCTTGGCGATCAGGTCGATCAGGATGCCGAAGGCGACCGCCACGATGATGCCGGCGAAGGAGCCGAAGAGGATCGCGCTGATCATCGTTAGCTTGCGCCGCGGCGTCAGCAGGTCGATCCCGACCACGCAGCCGGCGAACAGGAGCACGGCGATGATGGCCAGCCAGGCGAAGCGGACGAACTCGGAGCCGACCTTGTCGTCCTCGGCGGAGACGGTCAGGATGCCGAGGGCGGTCACGACGGCCAGCAGCACGACGAAGACGGCGCGTGCGAGATTGACCAACGCGGCACGTTGGCGCTGCTCCTGGTCGAGGCGGTCGGCCTTGTGCTCCTGGCTCACAACAGGAGTCTAGCCTCATTGCCCGCAGGGGTTTGTTGGGCCCGGAGGGTGCAGCTAGACTCCCCTTCCCGCCGCAATCGGTTGGCGGCCGGGCCCGGTGCACGGTTGTCCCGTGAATCTGGTCAGGGCTTGACGGCAGCAGCCATAAGCGGTCGGCGTCCGGTGCCGCCGGTGTCCTGGCCGTCAACCGATTGCGCCGGGAGAATTGGGCCATGACGTACACCGTTCTCGCACGCCGGTATCGATCACGCGACTTCGACGAACTCGTCGGGCAGGAAGCCATCGCGCGCACGCTGTGCAACGCGATCGAGCAGGATCGCGTGGCCCACGCCTATCTCTTCGTCGGGACGCGCGGCGTCGGTAAGACCTCGCTGGCGCGCATCTTCGCCAAGGCCATCAACGGTGGCTCTGACGAAGTGGACGAGGCGATCATGACGGGGCAGGACACCGACGTTATCGAGATCGACGCCGCGTCCAACCGCAAGGTGGAGGACGCCCGCGAGCTGATCGCCAACTGCGTCTACCGCCCGCTCCGCGGCAAGAAGAAGATCTACATCATCGACGAAGTCCACATGCTCACCAAGGACGCCTTCAACACCTTGCTCAAGGTGATGGAGGAGCCGCCCGAGCACGTGATGTTCATCCTGTGCACCACGGAGCCCAACAAAGTGCTCCCGACAATTCAGTCGCGGTGCCAGCGCTTCGACTTCCGCAATCTCTCGACGCGCGAGATCGCCGAGCACCTGCGGCATGTCACGGGCAACGAGAACGTCACGGTTGATGACGAAGTGCTGCAGGCCGTGGCGCGTTTGGGCAACGGATCCATGCGCGATGCGCTGTCGCTGCTCGATCGGCTGATGGCCGCGACGACGCAGGGCGAGAGCATGTCCGTGGATCTGCTGGAGCGCGTGCTCGGCCTGCCGCCGCGCGAGCGGTTGGTGAAGCTGGTCGATGCGCTGGCTGACGCCGACGCCGCACGCGCGCTGGAAGCCACCGATGCCATGCTGACCCACGGCGTGGACATCGAAACGCTGCTGTCCTCACTCGCCGAGCGCTTCCGTGACCTGATGGTCCTTGGGGTCTGCGGCGAGGCGACGGAACTGGTTGAACTCGCCGGCGAGTCGCGCGATATCGCGGCAGCACAGGCGAGGAAGTTCGATGAGGCGGGCCTGCTGCACATGATTGCGCTGTGCGAGTCGGTGCAGCGTGCTGCGCGGTCCAGCTCGACGCCGCGTGCGCTGCTGGACGCCGCCATCGCGCGTCTGGCCATGACGGAGAAGATCGCCGACGTCGCGGTGCTGCTGGAGCAGAAGCCCGTCGCGTCGCGCGGGAGTCCGGCAAAAAAAGGCTGACGGCGGAGCAGGCACCAGCGCCGCGCGCGTTGGGACGTCCGACTCCGCCGCCCCCGCCGCAGGCCCCGGCTTCGCCCGCTGACCGGGCAGCAGAAGTCAAATCTGTCGCTTCCGGCGGTTCCGATGTTGCGTCTATCTGGGAGCGCGTCTGTGCCGCGGCTTCGGGCAGTGCCGCAGCATCTGCCCTGCTCGAGACACTGCGGCTGGAGTCCGTGGAAGGCAATGTGGCCATTGTCGCGCCGCTCGACAACGGGCAGCTCGCACGGGCACGGGCCCGTCGGGTCTGGCTGGCCGAGCAGCTCTCGAGTGCCATCGGTCGTGGTGTGCGCGTCGAACTTCGAGAGCCTGAAGCGACGACGGCAGCGGAGACGGAGCCCAATCTGGATGATGCCGCGATGCGCCGTCAGGCGGAGGAGGATCCCGTCGTGAAACGAGCGATGGAACTCTTCGATGCCCGCGTGGTGCGCATAGAGTCGGTGGGACGCCAGACACCTGAGCAGGGGGAGCAGGACGATGTTTGACAACATGAAGGCAATGGGCGCGATCGCAGGTCTGCTCCGGAACAAGGAGCGGCTGCGCGAGATCGGTGAGGAGTTTCAGCAGCGCATCGAGCGGGTCAGCGTGATCGGCTCGGCGGGCAGCGGTGCGGTTCGGGTCACGATGAACGGCAAGCTCCGCGTCGAGGAGGTGCAGCTCGATCCGTCGCTGATCGCGGGCCTCGGGGCCGGCGGCGAGGGCGGGCGTGAAATGGCCGAGTCCCTGCTGGCCGAGGCGTACAACGCAGCGCAGGTGCAGGCCCAGGCCATGATCCGCGAAGAGGCTCGTCGGCTGGCCGAGGAGTACGACCTGCCGGATCTCCCCGGTATGGACTCCCTGCTCGGTGGCGGCGGCGGGCTTCCGGGCGCATAGGCACGCGCGGCACCTAGAATCACCGCGTGAACGATCGATCACAATCCGAGGGAGCGGCGTATCCAGAGTCGGTCCAGCGGCTGCTCAACGAGTTCGCTCGGCTGCCGGGCATCGGCCGCCGCAGCGCCGAGCGCCTGGCATTCCACGTCCTCAAGGCGGAGCGTGAGGACGCCATGGGCCTCGCGCGGGCCATTCATGACGTCAAGACCAATGTGCGCCACTGTCCGGTGTGCTTCAACTTCGCCGAGGGCGAACAGTGCGCGATCTGCGCCGATCCGCGGCGGGAGCGGGCCACCGTGCTCATCGTCGAGCAGCCCAAGGATCTGATCTCGATCGAACAGACGGGCATGTACCGCGGCGTGTACCACGTGCTGCTGGGTCGCCTGGCCCCGCTGGAAGGCGTCGGTCCCGAGGCCCTGACCATCGCCCGGCTCATCGAACGCGTCGAGGATCCGGCTTCCAACAGTGGGGGCGAGCCGGTGCGGGAAGTGATCCTCGGGCTGAATCCCACCCTTGAGGGGGATGGCACCGCACTGTTCCTTGCCGAGGAGATGGAGCGTCGGAGTGTGCGGGTCACGCGGCTGGCGCGGGGTCTCCCGTCGGGCCGCGAGCTGGAGTTTGCCAGCAAGGCGGTGCTGGCCGATGCCATCGAGGGTCGTCAGCCGATGCGGTGATCACGCGCCCGCCCTCACAGGGCCGATACTCAAGGAGACGCGGAGAGAGCATGTCCTGATGCGGTTCGACACCAGCCAACAGATGAAGCTCGGCCAGCAGATGAAGCTGGCGCCGAGGATGATCCAATCGATGGAGATCCTGCAGATGCCGCTGCTGGCGCTGCAGGAGCGCATCGAGCAGGAGTTGGAGTCCAACGTCACGCTGGAGACGTTCGAGCCGGGCGCGGACGAGGCGTCCATCGCCGAGGAGCGCCGCGAGAACGAGCGTGATGCCCGGGAGAACGAGCGGGAGCTCACCGTGGACGCCGAGGGAGGCGCCGACGAGTTCGAGCGGCTCGACCGGTTCAGCCAGGACAACCCCGAAGCGGTCGAGAACGAGCAGTCCGGGCCGTACGAGTATGAGCCAGGCAGCTACGCGCCGTCACGGATGGCGGGTGAGCGCGACGGCAAGATGGACGCGATGGCCAACGCCGCGGCTCCGTCGGGTTCGCTCACCGACCAGTTGCTCGAGCAGTGGACCTTCGCCGAGATCGATGACGAGCTTCGCGACGCCGGACGACGGATCATCGAGCACATCGATGAGGACGGCTACCTGCGGACGGATCTGCAGACCATCGTCGAGACCGCGCCACGCAACGGCACGGTGCTGTCCATGGAGACGATGGACCGTGCAATGACCGCCGTGCAGCTCTTTCTCGATCCACCAGGCATCGGCGCACGTGATGTGCAGGAGTGCCTGCTGCTGCAGGTCGATGCCCTCGCGGAGATTGACCCGAGCACGGAGTGGGCCGTGGTGCGGATGCTCATCGCCGAGCATCTCGACGATCTGGTGCACAACCGCATCCCGCGCATCGCGCAGGAGACCGAGCTGTCCATCGAGCAGATCAAGGCTGCGATGGAGCAGATGCACGGCCTGTCGATCCATCCCGGACGCAGTCTCGTCAATGTCTCGAGTCCGACGATTCTCCCCGATGCAATCGTCGAGTACGACGAGGAGCAGGACGACTACATCGTCTATCTCGCCGACACGCGCCTTCCCAACCTGCGCCTCAACCGGGAGTACGCTCATATGGCGCGCGATCGGGGCCTGCCCAAGCCCGATCGCGACTTCATTAAGACAAACCTGTCCAACGCGCAGTGGCTGATCGATGCAGTCGAGCAGCGCAGGCAGACACTGCTCCGCGTGCTGCGCGTCGTCGTCGCGGCACAGCGCGACGTGTTTGACTTCGGCATCGAGGCGGTGAAGCCGCTGCCGATGACGCAGGTCGCCGACCAGCTGGGCATCCATGTCGCGACGGTCAGCCGCGCCGTCGCCGGCAAGCACATTCAGTCGCCGCGGGGTGTCCTGCCGCTGCGCAAACTCTTCACCGGCGGTACGCAGACGGAGTCGGGCGAGGACGTCAGCTGGGATGCCATCAAGGCGGCCCTCAAGGACGTGGTGGACAACGAGGACAAGTCCAAGCCGCTGAGCGACGAGGCGATCGTCAAGGCGCTCAAGGAGCGCGGCATCGAGATCGCCCGGCGGACCGTCGCGAAGTACCGCGGCCAGCTGGACATACCGCCGGCCCGGATGCGCAAGCAGTTCTGACGGGCGGGCCATGACTGCTTCGGTCGCGGGCTGTCGCCGACGCGATCAGTCACGCCGTTCCGGCAAGTCGCCGCGTCGTCATGTCAAAGGTGCGCGTCATGCTCGAGCGCATGCCCAGCACGATGCCGATGTAGACGCCCGTCGCGCCGATCGCACCGACGGCCATGCCGAAGCGGGCCTGCGGCAGCTCAGCGAGTGTGCTCACCGAGTCGGCGAAGGCGTCGTCCGGCTGGACCGACGCCCACAGCAGCGTGATCGGATTCAGCGCCGCCAGGGCCGGGCCGACGACGGGGATGGACTGGGCCGCCTGCCAGCCGCAGAGGCCCACGATGCTGGTAATGACGCCGACCACGCCGACGGTCGAGACGACCGAGCCGATCGTGCCGCGGCTCTTGAGCGACCACTGCAGGCCGACCATCACGCAGAAGGCGAGGAACGGGATGGCCACCAGCGGCAGCATCAGCCCAACCTCCGGCAGGATGACCGGGACGGGCGCTGGGGCCGCGGTGCCGAATGTCGCCGGCGTGGTCACGCCGCCCTCGCGACCGAAGCCGCCGGCGAGCACGTAGCCCGCTGCCACCGCGACGGTCCCCAGCGGGACGGCGACCAGCGGAAGCAGGTAGGTGATGAGCCCGAGCAGCTTCCCGCCGAGGTACTCCTTTGGCGTGATGGGCGTCGTGAGCAGCAGGTCGAGCGTGCCGTCCTCGCGTTCACGGGTCACTGCCGTCGCGCTCATGTTGATGGCGACGAGTGTGGTGACCACCAGTTCGGTCCACACCGTTGCGATCAGCAGTTCGCGGAAGCCCGCGTGTGACAGCGATCCGGTGTGATACACCGCCACGATCGCGATGCCCCAGAGCGCTCCGGCCAGCACGAAGGCCCATCGTGCCAGGATCTTGGGAAGCGTCGCGGCACGCGCGAAGGCTTCGCGCCAGGCGATCGGGTTCGTCGAGACCGAGCGGGGCGGACGCGTGGTCGCGCCGCGTGCGCCCAGCCGCAGCATGCGCCGATACCACGGCACGCCGGTCCGCGAGCCGATGCTGCGCACCGTGAACGTGCTGATCCCCACGAGGAGCATGCTGATCCCGCCGCTGACGAGACACCACGCGAGCACCGGGCGTCCGAACCACAGCCGGGCGAAGGTGCCCATGTCTCGGAGCTGGACTTCATCCGGCCCGGGGTAGCTCGACGGCTCGAGCAGGGCCCGCAGCGCGAGGAACGGATTGAGCGGCGTCATCAAGGTCACGCCATTCCACGGCGTGGTCAGACGCAGATCGATGACGAACGTGATCGCGAGATACGTCACCACCGAGATGTAGAAGGCAAACACGGCCCGTCGGCCCGCGAGTCGGTTGACCGCCAGCGCCACGGCGATCGCGCCCACCAGGATCGCCGCGGTCGCCGAGACCGCGTAGCTCAGCAGCACCGCGCTGCCCGGCACGCCGCCGAAGTACTGCGTGATGGCGAAGAGCGGGAGTGACGCGATGAGCAGGGCCAGCACAAAGAACAGCCGGCCGAAGAGCGTGCCGAGAACGAGCTGCAACGCCGACAGCGGCGTCGTCAGCATGATGTCCCATGTTCTGGGGTTGCTCTCCTGCGCAATGGCGCCCGCCATGAAGACCGGCGCGAGGATGCAGATGAGCCCGATCTGAATGTACGCCACGATCTCAAAGGCATTGGCCCCGTTCGCGGCGAGCTTGCGGAACTCCGTCGATCCGCCCTGAACCTGCAGCAACAGGGCCAGGAGCACGATGATCAGGACCGCGAGGTAGGCGCTGCGGATGTACATGTGCTGCATCCGACGCGAACCACCCTGCACAAGGCGGACCACGATCGGGTTCAGCGGAAGCAGTGCCAGCAGCCAGCGGAGAAAGACGGGCATCGAGAGGATGCTAATCGCCCCACTCGGACATGTCCCGTCGATCGGTCAGGAGCTTGACGACTTCCGAACATTCGAATCTACTGTTCGAGAATGCCCCTCACGAAGGGGGGCTCTTTGACTCCGGCCCGCCCGCAGGGACCCGCGGCAGCCGTTTCCAGGCCGATGCGATCGCCACTTTGCTGAGCGCTCGGCCCCGCGGTCGGTCCTTCCGATCGTGCGATAGATTGATCCGGACTTCAGCGGCGGACACGTCCGCCCGTACTGCATCAGGTTCCATTGCTCGCGAGGTTGACGCCATTGAGGCACAGACCGACACCAGCCCACATTGCTGACGAGGTTGCTCGCTGAGCGCGGATCAATCGAACGGTTCCGCGTCGGGGCTTCCCCCGACGCTCCGCAGTCCTTCGAGCGGGTCTTTGCACCCGGCGGCTGCACCTGCGCACCGCCGTCACTGTGTGAGGGCTCTCCATGGACACACCCCTCGTCATCGCCACCGTCTCCGAGGTGACGCTGGTGCTCGCAATCGTCGGTGCGCTGATTGCCGGCGCCGTCGCAGCGCTGTTGATTCTGCGCCTCGTCATGGGGCAGACGCTGTCCCGGGCCAAGACCGAGGCTGACAACGTCGTTCGACTGGCCAAGGCCGAGTCACAGACCCTCGTCGAACGAGCCGAGGTCGATGCGCAGAAGAAGATGCTCTCCGAGCGGGAGCGAGTCGAGGCCGAGCTGCAAGGGCAGCGCGAAGAGCTGCGCGAGATGGAGCGGCGTCTTTCCAAGCGCGAAGACCAGCACGAACGAAAGCTCGAGGCGCTTGCGCTCAAGGAAGACCAGCTCGCCAAGACCAGCGAGACGCTCCAGCAGCGCGAGTCGCGCGTCGAAAAGCGGCAGGCCGAACTCGACGAACTCATCGAGAAGCAAAAGGAAGCCCTGCACCGGGTCGCGGATCTCACTCCGGAACAGGCCCGGGAGCAGCTTCTGCAGCTGGTCGAAGAGGACGTCCAGGACGACGCGGCTCACCTGATCCGCAAGGTCACCGAGGAGGCCCAGGCCGAGGCCAAGGAGAAGTCGCGCGAGATCGTGCTCGCTGCGATCCAGCGATACTCGGGCGAGTTCGCAGGCGAGTCCACCGTGCGCACCATCCCGCTGCCCTCCGATGATGTGAAGG
>JBCBTA010000025.1:0-15409 GCA_039818905.1 Planctomycetota bacterium | reverse complement strand
GAACGTACAAGCCGAGCGGGCCTCGCCTTGTTCAGCGAGCCTACGAGATCGCGGACAAGATGCTCGCCCCTCAGAATGCAGGTGCCTCTACTAGCTGATGCTGTCGTTTTCGAAGATGCGATCCATCACCTCCACCGCCTGCTTGAGATACTCCGGGCTGTGCTTGGCGTACCTTTCCGTTGTGTGCAGGTGAGAGTGACCAAGCATCCCCGCGATCTGTCGCATCGGCACTCCAGCCCCGGCAAGAAGCGTTGCTCCAGTATGCCGCAGCGTGTACGGGGTCACGGCCTCCAGTTGAGCCCGCAGGCACGCAGCCTTGAACGCCCGCTTGATGCTCTTTACGGGGCGGCCCTTGTATTCGATGACGTAGCCGGTTTCAGTTGCCGTGAGTGCTTGCTCCAGGTGTGGACGCAGCGTCGCGGAGATTGGCACCACAGGTTTGCGTTTCGCTGATTGAATTGCACCCGGCGGCAAGAAGTCGATACGACCGACTGCAAAGTCAACCTGACGTGTCTGCAGTTCGAGAATTGCAGAAGGTCGCTGCAACGTGTGTACGGCCAGGAGCACGAAGAGCCGCAAGTGTGCATCCCTGCATTCCCTCAACAGCCGTGATACTTCATCAACGCTGAGATACCGGTCACGCGGTGGGGGGCTTGGCAGCTTGCGAATGTAGGGTGCCGACGACAGCAGCCCACGTCGAGTGAAGTGTGTAAGAGCCGCCCGGAGTACATCAAGCTCGCGGTTGATCGTCGCGTTGGACAGGGTGCGACCTCTTGCCGCAGACCATGCCTGACGCCAGACCATGTACTCGCCTTGCCGGTCATACGTCATGTCGCTGACAACGCGAAGCCCCTCGCGTTGGAAGAACCGTTTGAGCATCCGTGAGAAGTCACGGCATCGCCGCTGGCTTGCACGACCGGCCAACCCGACTTGGATGTACTCATCAAGCACGACTTCGAGCAGCACGTCGTCCGGGTTACCATCGCGAACCCGAAATTGTCTGTTTGCAAAGGCGACGAGTCGTCGCTGAGCTTCTGCGAAGTCGTTGGTCTCGGTGCTCTTGCGACGCACCTGTCGCGTCTTCGGCGGACACCAGTAGATGTGGTACTTGCTGGTGTCCTTCCGCTTTACCAGCCAGTGGTCGGCGTACTCAAAGAGTCGGTGTTGCGACACTGCGTCCTCGACTGATTGTTGATGTAGTCGATCAGTTGCTCACGCGTAAAGAAGACGCGGCTGCCGATCGTTGTGCAATTCAAATGGCCGCGGCGTCGCTCGCGGTCCACCGTTGAGGGGTGGACTCGCAGCCGCCGTGCAGCCTCTTCAATGGTCAATAGTTGGGGGAAGTCATCCATGACAGGCCTTCGATTCATGTTGATCCAGTGGTTCATGAACCGACACCGATCGCGGTCAGGCCTCCCGCCTCTCTACTCAACACGCGCCAAACAGGCGATTTGGTCAAGTCAGAGCATGGGGCGACCGTCCCGATTCGATGTCGGGTGTGGCGCGGAATCCGCGCCGTTCGTGCCATACCGGTTGCCTGAGAGCCCCACCGAGTTGGACCGACGGTGTGGTGAGTGGTGGGAAGTAAGTCGCGCCGGTCCTGTCCGAAGACAAGTCACTTTGTCTCACGGAATGGGGAAGAACGCAATCCCCTGTCTCCAGTCCGGGGACCCAAGCTGTCCATCCACGCATCCTGCAACCACTCGCGGCCGACTGACCGCATTGCTTGTCACTCAATGAACACGCCAACTCGCCGACGTGCGAGGGTCTTGGAGCAGTCTTTGACGACAATCGTCATGTAGTGAAGGCCGCGATATGCCGTATGCTCCCAATGCACGATGTTGTCGTGCTGTCGTGTGCTCTTGATCTCCCTCACAGTAGTGTGGTTGTCATATGAATCTCCAGCTAATGCGTGAGCTTGCTTACCGTGGTTCTCAACCTCGAAAGTCACTGTGTACGGGAGTCGCGGTCGAAACGGCAACGACACGGCAAAGCGAATGTGCCGACCCTTGGGTAGCACTAGAGAGCTCGACGCATACTCATCCAGTGCAGGTCCATCCTCCTCCTGATGCACGGTCATCTTCAACTGGATTGGCTGCAAATTTGGATCGCCAGTGTACGAGGTGGCGGCTTCCGCCAGTGGTGAGCAACGTAGGTACTCTTCTGCACGCAACAGTACCTGTCGGTAGTTGTGCCGACTCCCGTTGGGAAGCGTGTGGTTCGGTAGGAGATACACCTCTTGTTGGTGGTCTCCATCGCGGAAAACGGTCTTCGTATCTGTAATCACATCCGGTATGTCGAGATGCTCCACCAGCGTCTGGCCGAGCATGATCTGGTTACGACCTGCTGCACTCTGGAGCTTTGCGGCAGCATCCACTTGGAACGCGGTTGCTGAGAATTCGTCCACACCCGGATATCCGAAGGATCGCCAGTGCGCGTCGGGAGCGTAGTCGATGCCGACTCGGATGCCGAAGTCTTCGTCGTACCCTTCAGCTTTCAGCATTGGGATTACCGTCGACTTCACGAACAACCAAAGTGTGCTCGCTGCGTTGAGGGCATCCACCACCGCGTCTTCTGACTTGACCTTCGCACCACCAAAGAAGGCCATAACGGCATCGCCCTGAATCCGATGCACGTGGCCATCGAACGCATGCACCAGTTCGATCGCAGTGCAGATAAATGCGTTCTTGATCTGTGCGACCTCTGCTGGCTCGTACCAAAGTCCTAGGCGAGTCGAACTCTCGATGTCCATGAACAGAGTCACGATGGGAGCAGAGCACACGAGGTCGGTGCCTGCCAGATGCTCAAAGTCAGGATGAGTGCCGATGCGCTTTCGCTCGCTAGGCCCTTTGCCATACGCGGGTCGCAGGACGCGTTGAAGGCTGTCTTGTTCCGCTATTCGAATCGCCGTGCGACTGGGCTTGGCCTCAGCCAGCACCGCGTTGGTAGATCCCAGTAGTTGCTTTGGTTCTGGCGAACGGAAGCCATTGAATGCGGACTTGAAAGAGCCCAATAGATCTTCTTGCCTAACTCTCACGTGCTCTCTCCTAGGTCCCGAACAGTCTTGCCGCGAGCAACACGAGCAGGATCGGGCACTGCACAAAGACCGCTGATCTGGTGGCCCAACGCAGTCGTCCGAATTTCTGGTGTGCGGCTGTTGCGACTATGTGAATCTGCTGTGCAAGGTCGTCGAGACGTGATGCCGCGTCGGACTCACGAACCAGCTCAAGAAACTCCCTCGATGAGGCTGTGTCAGCGATGTCACCGAAGTAGATCTGAGAGTAGTACTGACCCGGCCGACTGTTGGACTTCAAGAATGGCTGTACAACGGATAACGCCAGGAGCAGGCTAACCACACACGAAACTCCGAACACCCCGATAAGCACCCCAAGGAGAACTTGCAGCCAATCGCAGTTGATCAGTGTGAGAAAGTCACCAGCCTTTAGGATGAACGCCCCAAGCAAGAACGTCTCATACGCCAACAGCATGGCTGATTTAGAGTTCGTGCTCGTTACGTACCCGTCTATTCGGCACAGCGTGTTCCAGAGGAATGCTGTCTGTGCGGCACTCTCTTGTTGGGCGGCGTTCTCTTGTTCTTCCATGAGTATCCCTCGTCGCGTCCGTCCACTGGACGCCCCATAGTCGCGGCAAGGCATATGCCAAGCCGAACTCGCTCGGGGCGGGACGAGCGAGACCATGAGGCTGCCAAAAGTCCAATAGTCTCACCACGCCGGGCGACAGGCTGCCTATTTGGCAGGTTGTTGAGGAGCCCCTCAGACTCAAACCGCCCAGCAGCTCTGGTGGGGTGAAGCAAGGCTCTGCTCTGGTATCCCCGAGCTGGGTCCTCGGAAGTCGTGTCGGGACGGGCTCAGGTGAGCCCCGACGACGATTCCGAGCCAGCAGGCAGGCACCGACACCGACTTTCGGACCGGTGTCCGATTAGGGGCAAGCACCTAGTCAGAGCAGTAGAGGTCGCCTACAATGTTTGGTGTGCGTTCGGCGCTGTCGTGCCGAGGTGGCACGGCGTTGGTTGATGCACGTTGGCCGACTGGCCATGTCATGGATCCAAAGGAGATTTCAAGATGGCTGGAAAGAACAGCGGCTTGAAGCCGGGCGATACTGCCCCGCGGTCAGGCCAGTATCAGGAGATTGGGCCGCGGGGCGGCAAGGGTCGAGAGGTCACGAGCGTGAAAGGAGAGACCCTCCCTCCGACCACGCAATCGGGGGCTTCCTACAAGCTCGTCGATGGAACGAAGAACAAGTCCGGTCGCGGGTGAGCGGCGGCACGGGATCGGGGCAGGCGGGTCGCCGCCGCCCCGCTTCTCGCAAAAACTTCTCACTACAAAACCGGTTGATTGAGCACGACGACGGTCAATTGATCGACCGTGCAATCGTCGATAACACGCCAAAACAAGCGATTCTTGCGGGTGAAGTTGTGCTTCGACCTCTTGGGAAGCTGACGTTCTACCACTGAACTACACCCGCGACGTCACCAGTCTACCCACCCAGGGCGTGGATGCGAGCCTCGTCCTTCGCACGGGCGTGTGCAGACCGAGTCCGGGGAGCGGCCGTTCTCTCGATGACGCCGATCCCGACGCGCACGGTCTCGCCACCGACTGCGACTCGTGGACGGCGCTCGAACGTCGTTCAGACGGACCGATTGGCCATATGTCCAGGTGGAAAGCGATGCGCGGGACACGGATGGCGAGCGGAGCCGGGCGCACGGCTTCGGTTCGGGGAGCAAGCCACGAAAGCGGAGGGTCAGATTGCCGCCAGCAGCCCGCCGTCTACGTAGATGATCTGGCCGTTGACGAAATCGGATGCCGGTGATGCAAGGAAGACAGCGGAGCCGACGAGTTCGTGGGCTTGCCCCCAGCGACCGGCAGGCGTTCGTGCGCGGAGCCACGCATCAAATGCCTCATCCTCGACCAGTGGTCGCGTGAGCTCGGTCTCGAAGTAGCCCGGCCCGATGCCGTTGGCCTGGATGTTGTACTGGGCCCATTCCACCGCCATGGCGCGAGTCAGCATCTTCAGTCCGCCTTTGCTGGCGGCGTAGTTGCCGGTCGTGGGTCGTCCCACCTCGCTCATCAGCGAGCAGGTATTGATGATCTTCCCTGCGCCACATTCGATCATTCCAGTGACGAGGCTGCGTGAGACGAGAAACGCACTGGTGAGATTGACGTCGATCACCTCGCGCCACTGGCGTGCCGTCATCTCCGCAAGCGGTGCGCGATGATGTATGCCGACGTTGTTGACGAGGATGTCGATGGGGCCATCAGCCTGAAGCGTTGCCGCGCCCGCGGTGATGGACGCTTCGTCGGTGACATCCATGACCAGCGATGCGGAGCTGAAGCCCTGTGCCTGGAAGTCCGCCGCGACCGCGGTGAGCGAGGATTCACTTCGTCCGTTGAGTACGACGTGGGCACCCGCCTCGGCGAGTCCCTGTGCGATCGCAAGGCCAAGTCCGCGGGTCGAGCCGGTCACGAGTGCTCGTTTTCCGGAGAGATCAAAGAGAGACGCACCTTGGTGTCGCTGGTCAGTCAAAGCTCACAACTCCCTTCAGAAGACCGGCATCCGGCATCAGCCAGTTCTTGAACGCATCGGGCCACGCGCTGGCGTCGCTCCGATGCGTGATCCACGGGCTCGTGTCGATCCGCCCTGCTTCAAGGTGTGCGATGATGTCGCGGAAGTCACGCGCGACGGAGTTGCGGCTGGCGAGCAGTGTCAGCTCCTTGCGGTGAAACTCCGGATCATTGAATGCGATGTCGCCGGGCAACAGGCCGACGAAGACGAGCGTGCCGCTGTTACATGGCAGCGCAAAGGCGCCCTGCATCGATGCCCGTGATCCGGTCGCGTCGAGCACGATGAGCGGGAGTTGGTCGAAGCTGTCGAGCCACTGGTCCACGATCGGTCGTGTCGTGTCGAGCATGAGCCCGTCAACGCCGAGCAGAGAGCGTGCAGCCTCAAGACGTGCCGCCGAGACATCAACGCCGATGACGTTCGCGCCGGTGAGTAGTGCGAATTGCACCGCGGTCAGCCCGATGGGGCCGAGGCCGATGACGGCAACGGTCTGCCCGGCCTCGATACGGGCTCGATCGACCGCATGCTTGCCGATGCCGAGGGTCTCGACGAGTGCAAGGGCATCGAGGCTGAGAGACTCGGATCGATGCACCTTCTGCGCGGGAAGCGCGATGCGCTCTCGCATGCCACCGTCGGTGTGCACGCCCAGGCACTGGAGTGTTTCACAGCAGTTGGTCCGTCCAAGCATGCAGGCAGTGCAGCGGCCGCAGTTCAAATAGGGCTCGACGGCGCAGTGATCACCCGGTGCGACGTTGACGACGTCAGGTCCGACGGCGTCGATTTCGACACCGAGTTCATGGCCGAGGATGCGCGGATACGTGAAGAAGGGTTGTTCGCCGCGGTAGGCATGAATGTCCGTACCGCAGACACCGACGCGGCGCACGCGGACGACCACTTCTCCCGGGCCGGGATCGCGTGGCTCAGGTGTCTGCTCGATCACGAGCCTCTGCGGGTTTTTGAGTACCAGTGTCTTCACAGCATGCTCCTTGCGACGACGCATCCATACACTGATGTCTTCAGGAACGATTCGTCAAGGAGCAATGCCATGGTGATCCGGGATCGGAAGCGGGTGTGTCGTTGTGCAGCGGCCACGGCTCTTGGGGTGGTCGCGATGTCGGCCGCCGGACATGCAGATGCGCCCGATGATCGGTACGCCACGGCGGACGAACTCGGCCTGATGGAAGGATTCCCGCCGCCGCCCGACAAGCGCGTCGATCGTTCGAGCCTGCTGAAGGGTCCAGGCAATCGATGGGCCTACCTCAACATGCGATCGCTGTATCCGACGGCGGCCGTTCCGACTGCGTCCGCAGCGATTCCACTTCGCAAGTCCATCGATGGCGGGATCGAGCGACTTCATATCGGGCATCCGGAGTCGGGTGAAGCCGTGAATATGGAGACATGGCTCAAGGAGACGTACACGGACGCCGTGGTGGTCATGCATGGTGGCGAGATCGTTTACGAGCGATTTCTCAATGGCATGCATTCACACCAACCGCACCAGATGATGTCGGTGACGAAGTCGTTCGCCGGTCTGTTCGGTCTGATGGCGGTCGATGCCGGGCTCGTCGAAGAAGACGATGCGGTACGTGACGTCGTTCCCGAGCTGCGTGAGTCAGGGGCGTTTGGTGATGCGACTTTCGGTCAGGTTCTCGACATGACCAACTCGATGGACTTCTCGGAGGACTACGCGGATCCGGAGTCGGGCATCGTTCACTACGCGATCGTCCTGGGTCTCATGCCTGCGGTGGAGGGACGGAGCTACGCCGCGAGCATCTATGACTATCTCCCAACACTCGGGAAGGACCGGGCCCACGCGCACGGCGAGGTGTTTCACTATCAGACGCCAAAGACCGACGTGGTCAACTGGGTGACCAACCGGCTGACCGGACAGTCATTCCAGGACGCGATGTCCGAGTACCTGTGGTCGAAGTTGGGGACCGACGGCGAGACATACGTCCTGCTCGACAAGAACGGAACGCTCTTCGCCGGCGGCGGGCTCAACGCCACGCCCTACGACCTTGCCCGCTTCGGCTCGATGCTGCTCAACGACGGCAGGTCACCCGGCGGCGAAGTGGTCGTGTCACCGGCGGTCATTCAGCAGCTCGCCGATGGGGGCAGCCGACAGGCGTTTTCCAATGGTCCCAACGGCAAGGGGTTGATGGGAGATGGCGACTGGAGCTACCGGGCCCAGTGGTGGGTGCGGCATACACCGGGGCGCGAGGCGTTCATGGCGCTCGGTGTCCATGGCCAGTGGATCTACATCGATCTTGCGCACGACGTGGCGATCATCAAGCAGTCGTCGCAGCCGGTGTCATCATCGGACTTCTTCGACGCGTACAACCTCAACGCATGGGACGCAATCATCGACAGGCTATCGCGGTAGCCTACTTGTCCGCGAGCGTTTCGCCCTTTGACACCGGAATCTGCACTTCGCCGTACTTCCAGAAGGACGGGACAAAGGGCCCGTTGTATCCGAGATAGCGCGGCGAGCCGTCGGCCTGCCACTCGGACTGCCCCGCGAGCCAGTCCTCGATTCGTCGCATGCCCTTGTCGAAGTTCGCGTTGGTGTAGTCGCCGCGCACGCCAACGCTGGCGAAGGTCTGCGGCCCGATGTCCTCGATGAGGATCTCGCCATCCTGCCCCGTCGCGCCGATGTTCGTCGTACGGTAGAGGAAGGCCATCGATGTCATAGTGGTGTCATCAGCGCCCGCGTACCCCATGTCAACGGGCGCGGTCATCGCGATGTCGTTCGAGCTGATGTGCTTGAACAGCGACATGAACATCGGGTTCATGCCGCCACCTGCCGACTGGGCGTCGATGGAGGCGGCCCGGTAGGTGGGATACGCCTTGACCTCGACGACATCGACGGCGGTCAGCGTCGGCCATCCCTCGGGAAGAGATGCGGACTTGAAGTACCATGTCTCGCCGGACGTGCGCACACAGCCGACCACCGTGAGCATCGCGGCGCCCGCGACGCCCATGACAGCAAAGGACAGCCAACGGCGAGCGGTGTGTGATCGTGATGCCATGGTGCGCTCCTGCGTTCGTGGAGAGGTGCAACGTTCCACGACGTGGTTTCGCATTGCGCCACGGTGCAGATTCGCCCGGCCTGTCCACACGGATACACCCACCCGGATCCGGGCCCGATGAGACCACTTCGTCGCTTGTGCCGCGAGATCGATGAGGTCGCAAGAAAGAAGACAAGGGCCCGCGCCGGTTGGCGGGGCCCTTGCATGAGCGAATCGTCTGTTGTCCGACGGGCGGATCGCTTAGCGGCGACGTCGAATCAGCGCGACGCCTGCGAGGCCGAGTGCCGCGGCGGAGCCGGGCGCGGGAACGGCGAAGTACACCTCGCTGATCGCGGCGAATTCCGATGAGCCGGCAGGATCCAGGAGCGTCACCGTCGCGGTCGTGAAGGGCACGTCGGACGAGAAGCCGATGAAGTCGAAGTTCGGCTCAGCGATGATGCTCTCGAGGTTGGTCGTCTGGCCGTCGATGGTCACGTTGAGGCCGTTGCTGACGAAGGAGTTCAGCCACGTCGCGCCGAAGCCGACGATCGGCTGATCGAAGTTGAAGGTGAGTGAATCAAGGCCGCCGGGAGCCAGTGTGAAGACCAGGTTCGTGGCACCATTGAGCTCGGTGCTGCCATCGGACGCACCTGCCAGATCGATGCTGTAGCCGCTCGGGAACGCGTTTGTCCCGAGGTTGAGACTGACCGTGCCATAGCTCGACAGGTCATCGAGCGTGGACGCGACACCGTTGGCGGCGTCGAAGCTGGCGACGGTCGTGTGCGATGTGACTGCGGCGCTGCTGAACGACGTGCACAGCGCGACCATTCCCGCGGCGGGGATCATGAACCAATGACGCATTTCCGACTCCTTGACGTGCAGTGCCGGCGCCGTGCGCACCGTCACCGTTGATGCAACACACTCACATGTATGGAGGTCTGCGTTGACGTGTACCCGGACGTTCCGGGCTTCCCTTGCACAGACAGAGTGCCCGCGCGAGAGCGGTGGTCAAGCAAGAGGCTGTCTGGCGCAGCTGAGAACGTCCCGTAGAGCGTCATCGACGTGATGGCACACGCGTTATCGGGCATCTCCGTCGGACCGCGACGTGTCAGAAAGCAACACGGGCCCGCGGAAGAGCCGCGGGCCCGTGCGTCAAGCATCGAACCGGATTCTGGAGGATCGGAGCGGTCGGATCATCGGCGGCGACGACGAGTCATGGTCATGCCACCGACGGCGAGCAGGCCCGCGGCGCCGGGCGCCGGGACGGCATCGAAGACGATGTTGTCAACGTCGAATTCCCACTCCGTGAAGCCGTAGAAGAAGCCGGGGACGGCCGTCGAGAAGACGATCTCATCGACGTTGGCCAGGACTTCCTGCCAGCTCGTGCCCGCGGGGAGGATGGGCTCGAAGGTGTTGGGATCCTCGGCGCCGGTGCCGCCCCAGCCGGCGGGGAGGTCGGTCGCGGTGGTGTCGATGGTCCAGCTGTGCGTGACGAATCCATCGACGGCGGGGTTCATGAGCTCGCTGCTCATGGCCCAGACGGACGCCCACGGATAGGTCGTACCCGGGTTGTCGTAGTCCCGGAGCTCGATGACGAGCTCGCGGACGTAGGACTGGCCCGGGTTGAAGGTGCTGCGGAGGGTATGGACATCGATGTCCACGGAGATGTCGATCGAGGTGCCCTTCTGGGTGTAGTCACCGGTGACCAGTGGATTGGTGCTGTTGCGGATCTCCTGGAAGAACCCGTCGAACTGGTACTGGTGCATGACGTCGCCGTTGGCGCCGCCGACGTTGATGATGGTGTCATTGCCGTTGGCCGACCAGCCCTCGGGTCCGCTCGAGAAGTCAACGGTGTAGGCGTGTGCTGCGCCTGCCATGGCCATCACGGTGGCCGCTGCTGCGATGCTCTTGAACATGACGTGTACTCCCTCAGGTCTGTGAGTCCTGCCGTCACGGGCAGGTGGGATGAGATGCGCGTCGCCACACCGCCGCACGGTCCGGCCGACGAGCGATACTGTCGCCGCGCCGCGGGAAGATGCAAGGAAGTTTCCGGGAAACTTCTTCGATATTCCGGAGAATGGTTCCTCTCCCCCATGTCTCGCGGTAGACTCTGGCATCCTCAGCCGTTCCAGGAGCCCGTTTGTGCAGCAGACAAAAGCCGCGATTGCGAAGCCTGGCGGGCCTTCCGGTGATCTCGAAGCCAAGATCGTGCGGGCGGGAGACGACCTGCTGGAGGCTTTTTCCGCGATTCTCCAGTCCCTCCCCGAAGGTGGGCCCCAGGCGCTGGCAACGCACCTCGGGATCGACAAGGTGCTGGCCAGCCGCGTTCGCAAGGCCTTCCGTGACACGGATCCCATCGCCGTGATTCATCGAGCCCCCGGGCCCGACCCGCTCCGCCGGGTCATCTCCGCGGCGGTGAAGAAGGGCGTCAACGGCGAGATGGCCCGCCGCGCGACGGCGGCGGTCGATGGCTTTGAGGAGCTGATCGGAAACGAAGTGGGTGATCGCAGTGCCTTGGACGCGATCGTCAGCGCCTGGATTCCCGAGGCGCGCCGTGAGTTTGAGCTTCGGCGCAAGCAGTCGGCGTTCCGTGCGATGAGCCAGCTCAAGGGTGCCCAGGCGAACACCAACGTCTGGACAGTCTTCCTGCACCCCGCGGCCGACGGCACCACGATCGACGTCGTGTGGATCACAGGACTGCTCGGTCTTCAGCGCCTGCGCCCCGGTGCGACGATCAAGTTCGCCAGCCGGCGCATGGCCGACGAGGTAGGGGAACGGCAGCCGGTCAACCTGCGCGGCGAGCCGGTCGCAGGGATGCACAAGATGCAGCTCCCCAAGTACTGCTCGCGGCCGATGCCCGAACTGAACGTCTCCACGGCGGGCGAGTCAGTGCACTACACACTCGGAGCCACCGGATTCGGGCCGAAGTCGAGCGTGGACATCGTCTTCGCTGAGGCGAACTTCGCCGAGCTCAGCCGGTACGTCGAGGATGCGACGGGTGAGCGCAAGGCGTTCGTCTTCGGCGAAGTGCTGACGCCGTCGAAGGTGATGCAGTTCGACGTCTTCGTGCATGAAGACCTGTATCGCGAGCAGGATCCGTCGCTGTTCATCTACGACACGACGTCAGAGGGCGTCGCGAGCGTGAACGACCGTGCACGCGACATCGACCGCTTCGACATGCTCGAGTCCGTCAGCCATCTGGGGCAGGGACTGCAGCGCTGTCGAAGTGGGGACGTGCCGCGCTACCTGCCGATGCTCGAGGACACCTGTGCCGAACTGGGGTGGGACGGCCGGGCTTTCCGGGCATACCGCTGCCGCATCGACTACCCGCTCTACGGCAGCCAGGTCACCATGGCCTTCCGGACCGTGCCGCCCCCTGCGACAGGGTGATCCCCCGTTGCCCGGTACCGCAGCCCGGGGCTTCGCACAGAGGCAGACGGGCCGCTTGACTTTTTGTGCGTTGCAACACATAATTCGGGCATGCCGTCGTCCAACACCAGCACGCCACGAAATCTGCAGCAGGAGGTCGGGAAGCGTGAGCCCTTCGCGATTCCCGAGCAGGAGGCGTATCTGAACATCGTGCGCTCACACGCGGTGCTCAGCGGGGCGTTTGCGGCCCTGTTCAAGGAGCACGGCCTGTCCGAGCCGCAGTACAACGCGCTGCGCATCATCGCGGGTGCGGGACCATCGGGGATTCGCTCGGAGACGGTGGGTGCCCGCATGGTCGCTCGGGATCCGGATACGACGCGGCTGATCGATCGTCTTCAGCGCGCAGGCTACGTCCATCGCTCGAAGGCGGAGGACGACCGGCGGTGTGTGGTCGTCACGATCACATCGGACGGCCGAACCCTGCTTCGGCGACTGCGCCGGCGAGTCGAGGATCTGCACCGCGAGCAACTGGGGCACCTCTCCCGGGCCGAGCTGCGGGAGCTCAACCGGGTGCTGTTCAAGGCGCGGAATTCGTAGAGAGGGCTGGAATAGTCGGCCATGCCTCAGGGTTCGATATGTGTTGAAACACATAATGAAAGGACCGAGACAATGACACAGACAGCCAACTTCGAGGTTCGACGGGGCGACAGCCGCGGCACGACCGATCTGGGATGGCTGAAGAGCAAGCACTCCTTCTCGTTCGGCCAGTACCGCGACCCCAGCCGCATGGGCTACCGGTCTCTGCGTGTGCTGAACGATGATGTCGTGGCGCCCGGAAGCGGCTTCGGCGAGCACGGTCATTCGGACATGGAGATCATCTCCATCGTGCTCGAGGGCGCTCTGGCACACCGAGACAGCACGGGAACAGCAGGCGTGATTGCGCCGGGTGACGTGCAGGTGATGTCCGCGGGCAGCGGCATCCGTCACAGTGAAATGAACGGGTCCGAGACGGAGCCGGTGCACTTCCTGCAAGTGTGGATCGAGCCCGCGCAGGCGGGAACGGTCCCCGGCTATGCCCAGCAGTCCTTCGACGCAGCCGGCCGCGCGGGCGCGTGGCAGCGCATCGGCGGCGACGGCGGCATGCCCATCGGCCAGGACGCAGCGATCGATCTCAGCGACATCGCCGCCGGCGCTTCGATCGATGCTGGTGTCGGCGCCGGCCGCTTCGGGTACCTCCACGTGGCCACCGGAAGTGTGCGCATCGACGGTGTTGATCTCAGCGCCGGTGACGCCGTGACGTTCGACGGCGGTTCGACTCTGTCCATCAATGGCGTGCAGGACGCTCAGATCCTGCTGTTTGATCTCGCATAACCCACGGACCACGAGCGTCCACACATTGGAGTTTTCATCATGAGTCAGAACGTTCGCATTCACGAGTTGCTGGGGTACATCCGCGAGGGCCGCATCATGGATGCCATGCGCGAGTTCTATGACGACGATGTCGTCATGGAGGAGCCGGCCTACGGCAAGACCGTTGGCCTGCAGGCCAACCTCGGTCGCGAGCAGGCCTTCGTGGACTCGGTGAAGGAGTTTCGTGGCTTCGAGGCGCCGGTCGTTGCCGTCGGCGAGGACTCGGCCTGCTATGAGAATGTCATGGATTGGGTGGCGACTGACGGCACGGAGATGCACGTGGAGCAGGCGGTGGTCCAGCGCTGGCGCAACGGCAAGATCGTGCACGAGCGCTTCTACTACGCGACGTCATGAGCACACGGGGCGCAGTCGGCATCGGTCGGCCGCGCCCCTGTCCGTATGATGACGGGGCGTGCTGGCTGCTCCAACCCATCCCGAACGGCCGCTGATCGTGGGCATTGCCGGCGGCATCGCTGCCGGCAAGTCCGCGGTGGCGTCGGCCTTCGCATCGCTCGGCTTTCTCGTCAGCGACTCCGATCGGTCGGTTCGGGCTGCCCTGGGTCGGGAGGACGTGCGCTCGACGCTCGTCGAGTGGTGGGGGCCGGGCATTCTGGATCCGTCGGGTGAGGTCGCCCGTTCGCGGGTCGCCGAGATCGTCTTCGCCGAGCCGGCGGAGCGTCGGCGCCTCGAGTCGTTGGTGCACCCGATCGTGCATGCCGAACGCCGCGACTTGGTCGATCGGGCGGCGGCGGTGGGGGCGCCGGGGGTCGTGATCGATGCCCCGCTGCTGTTCGAAGCAGGAGTCGATGCCGAGTGCGACGCGGTCGTGTTTGTGGACGCACCGATCGAAGTGCGACTGGAGCGAACCCGAAGCCGCGGGTGGGACGCTGCGGAGCTGGAGCGCCGAGAAGCTGCCCAGATGCCCCTGACGGAGAAAAGGGCCCGATCACAATTCGTAGTCCGCAACTCCGGTTCGGAAATGGCCGAACTGGAACAGCAGGTCCGCCGCGTGTATGATGCTCTGCGAGCGGATGAGGGGCCCTAGTCCAGCCAGGACGGTCGCCCGCCGCACATTCCCGACTCGGTCAGATTGTCGTGTCGAGAGCCTGCGCGAGCGGCTTATGGCATCGGGATTTGCATGGTCCGAGGCGTCTCTCATGGAGAGCCGCGGCGAGTCGGATCGGCCCAGACTCCCCAGTGAAGACACAACAGGAACGGACTCAGATGGCGAAATCCTCGACGACCACTGCGGTTGCATCCGGCGACTCCGGCGATTCCGGCGGCGGCGGCACCAAGAAGCGATCCTCCTCGCGGTCCCGGCGTTCGAGCAGCTCCGCGGAGGCCTCGGAGTCCGGAAGCCAGTCGAGTGCCCAGGGCCAGAGCAAGTCCGGCGGCGGGCAGTCCGCCCAGTCCGGGGGGCAGTCCGGCGGGCAGTCTGGGGGTGGAGGTCAGTCCGGAGGCCAGCAGTCCGGCGGCTCTGAGGAGCAGCAGGGGCAGCGTCAGTCTGGCGGCGGGCACCATCAGAACAATCGCGGCGGCGGCCAGCACCAGCAGCGAGGCGGCTCGAAGAAGCGGAAGAAGAAGAAGAAGCGTGGCCCGGGCGGCGGTCCCGTGCCCCCTGGCCATCAGAGCATTCCCGCTGCTGTCCTCCCTTCCGATGATGATCTCGAGCGCGAGGCTGAAGAGCTCGAGAAGATTGCCAAGACCAAGGAGTACAAGCAGGCGGAGAAGGATGCTCTGCACATCTCCGACCTGCAGCGGATGAAGATCGCCGACCTCCACGCCTTCGCGGAGAAGGAGGGGCTGACCGACGTCCACAAGGTGCCTCGTCAGGACCTGATCTTCGAGATCCTGAAGAACCGGGCCTCCGAGAACACGCTGATGTTCGGGGATGGCACGCTGGAGATCATGCACGAGGGGTACGGCTTCCTCCGCAGCCCCGAATGCAGCTACATCGCGTCACCCGACGACATCTACGTGTCGCCGTCGCAGATCCGGCGAATGGGGCTGCGCAAGGGCATGGAGGTCAAGGGGGCGATTCG
>JBCBTA010000024.1:0-5311 GCA_039818905.1 Planctomycetota bacterium | reverse complement strand
TCGATCTTTGGGACATGGATCGACTGCGAACTTCCATGCTCGTCTGTGCGGTTCTCGGACTTGGGTGCGTCTCGGCGTGCACCGAGCGTCAGCCGATCGAGATCAAGGCGGACTCCGGTATCAAGACAACGGACGTGCGCACGGGGCGCGGCTCCGTGGAAGCCGCCGAGGGGCTCCGCGTGGAAGTGCATTACGTCTGCACGCTGCCCGACGGCACGGAGATCGTGAACACGCGGGATCGCCGGTCGCACCGGTTCATCATCGGTGACCGCACCGTGATCCCCGGACTCGATCTTGGCATTCGGGGCATGCGCGAGGGCGGGATTCGCGAAATCTACATGCCGCCGCAGAGTCACTATGGCATCGCGGGGTACGCGGACGTCGTTCCTCGGAACACCCCGATGACGATGCGCGTGGAATTGTTGTCGATCGATCGACCGTCGATGGCGGATCGATCGAACCCGCACCGCCGGCGTTGATCCATTACTGCGGCTGATTGTCCAGGAGAATCAGCGGGCGGTGCAGGATGACGCGATCGCGGATGGGGCCGTTGTTGCCCGGCTCGACCATGATGGTGAGCGTGCGAGGCCTGCCCTCCAGCGGCAGATTCACGGCGATCGTGGGCGCTTCGTTGTACAGCCGCTGACGGAAGAGCTCGACATCGTCGGCAAGAATGACGAGTTCGCAGTCACCCCACGGCGCTGCGCCGGGGGCCAGCGACGCGGTGGTTGCAAATCGACGCGCGATGCGCGGCGGCTCGTAGACCACACGCATCGGCCCGGGCAGGATGACATCGAGCGCATCAAGTGTCGCTGCGGATCCCGTGAGCACGTCGTCGGGGTGGTTGATGCGCTGAATCGGCGGCGCCAGGCGGCGCTCACCGATGGGGGCCTGCTCGACGGGGTCGAGGTCGGAGAGCGCCAGCAGGCGTCCGGAATCAAAGCCGATGGCCCGTAGCTCGGCGATCTCGTACACCGCGTCCTGCCCACCGGAGAGACCGATCTCGACGGACGCACCGGCGGGCGACCTGACCGTCTCGGCGGTGGTCACCGTGCCGTCCTCGAGCCAAACGATCAGCCCGGCGATCCGTTCACGCGGGTTGGCGAAGACGGCGGCGACGACACGCTCGCTGGGAACTTCAACAACGTCCTGATCGGTCTCGATCTGCACCGGGTTGGCGTAGCTGACAACGAAGCCGCTGAGGCGATCGCCGTTGCTGAGATGCACGACGTCCTCGACGGGGTCGCGCTCGAGCATGAGGCGTAGCGCAGGAGAGGCATCGGGATTGATGATGCGCGCGATGCGCTCGAGTGGGAGAACGAACTCACCAAGCTTCGGGTGCGACCACTGCACGGATTCCGCTTCACCCGTCGTCGTCGAAGGTGAGCCAGGAAGGCGTTGGCCGTCGATCAGTTCGATGACACCCTGCTGCTCGCCGCGCATGCGAGCCCGCAGCGCATCGACCGGAACGGCGTCTGCAGCGGCGTTGGGTGAGACAGCGCCAATGCCATGGCTCGGGTCCGGCAGTTCACCGCTTGCAGGAAGCAGCGCGAGGATGCCCTCGACGGAGAGTTCCATGCGGCGACCGCGCTCGTCGGCGACGATCAGACGATCCTCGTCGAGAGAGAGCACGCGGACGGCTTCCGTCTGGAGCGTCGCGTCGATCAACATGGCTGCGACACCGGTGGTCCCGGCATCATCATCCTGCGCACGAACAGTCGCGGCACACATGAGCCCGACGCATATGGCCGTGGCGCAGGACCGCGCGAACATCGAAATGACCGAGTTTTCCCTGTGCATTACTTCTGAAAGATCGGCAGATAGCGCTTCGGCATTTGGAGAATGATCAGTGCCATCGCGGTCCCATAGGACTCGCCGTAGCTGTCGGTCCAGAGGCCATCCTCCTCGCGTTGGCGCGTGATGAGTTCATCGCGGATGGCGGGCCACCACGTCGCCCAATAATCACCGCCTGCCAAGTACATCGCCTGGACGGAGTAATAGTGGCCGTAGAAGTAGTGGGTGGAAGACGTCTGCTGTCCCGGCAGTGCGGTTCGAAGGAGGTAATCGAGGCCCCGATCGATGTCGTCGCCCTCGTAGATACCGGCGTAGTACAGGCTGGCAACACCCGCAGCCGAACGCGGCCAGGCGCTGCCGCCGCGGCCGAGCTGATACCGAAAACCGCCGTCAGTGTTCTGACAATCGCGCACGTAGCGCACCGCGCGATCGATGGTTGACTTCTGGATCTCGATGCCGGCGTTGCGGGCGGATCGCAGTGCCATGATCTGGCAGATGGTGACCGAGATGTCCGCATCCTGTGGCACGGGGTTGTAACGCCACCCGCCTTCGTCGTTTTGGGTGTTGATGATGAGCCTGCAGGCGCGCACGAGTGCGTCGTGCAGCTCGGTGGAGAGCGCGGTATCGCCTCCGCCGCGCGTCATGCCGTAGACCTCACCGAGGAAGAGGGTGGCGAAGCCGTGGCCATACATGGGGCCGTGCGAGGTGTCGGCGGCGACGAGCCCGGTCTCGTTGATGTTGTTGAGAACGAAGCGAAGGCCCTTCTCCACGACATCGCCGTAGCGACCACGTCCGGGCAGGCTGCCGTCGGCCATGAAGGCGAGGCAGCACAGGGCGGTGATGCCGACGTGCTTGCGATAGCGCCGCGTCGGGAACGAGCCGTCTTCGACCTGCAGCTCCGCGAGCGCATCGAGGCCTCGTCGAACTGCGGAATTGAGCCCCGGCGTGATCTCGGCGCCGGCGGGCGCATTGGTTGCGCTGGGGCGGGCACGATCAACGGGGATATCGGGCTCGGGGACGGGCGCAGGTGTGGCATCCTGTGCGCCGACGAACGTCGCGCAGGTCAGCAGTGTGAGTGCGGCGAGCGTGCGCGGTGCGCGATGCTGCATCAGCGAGATGCCTCCTCGGCGATGCGCCGATAGTACGCTTCGGTGAGCGCTTCATAGAGGGAGGAGAACGTGTCGTTGGTGCCTTCCAGCAGCTGCTGACGCACGCGGTCGGGAAGCGTGCCCCACGCGGCGCGAGCGGCGTCGAGCTGATCACCCGGCGCATTCTCGCCCGGAGGCGCATCACCGGTGTTCATGCCGTTGCCACCATTCTGCTGCTGCGACTGGCCGGGCGACTGGCCCTGCTGCGGCTGCTGTGATGGCTGCTGCTGCTGGGACGACGACGAGGATGAACTCGACGACGATGACGAGGAGGATGCCGCGGACTGCTCGGCGGACTGCACGAGCAGATCGAGCTTCACGATGATCTCCTCCTGGAGCCGCTGCGTGACGACACCGGTGTCACGGATGCGCTCGAGACGGAAGGCCGTCTCCTGCATCTGCTGTACGGCGGACGCGAGCTTGTCGGCTGCCTCCTGTGCGGTGAGCCGGCGCTCGAGCTCGACGCGGTTGGGATCGAGATCTTCGAAGGGGAGCTCATCCTCATCGACCTCGGACTCGGTGCCCGAGCCTGGCAGGCCGAGCAGATCGTCGAGATCGGGCAGTGCCTCGCTCTCATCCGGCTGCTCGGGGATGTCCGGCGTCTCAGCAGGCTGATCCTGATGCGCCAACACCGGCGCCGCGGTAAGCAGCGCAATGGCGGCGAGCACTGTTCGAATGTCGCTGATGATCATGGCGCCTCCGGCTGTTCAGGTGAGCCCTCATCCGGCTCGTTCTCTTCCGGCCGATCGGGAAGTGGAAGCACGTTTCCGGGCGTCCCGCCCTGGAGTCGCCCGATGAGGTCGGCAGCGATATCGGCAAGGTCGCGCTGCTGGCCACTGAGATCATCGAGCAGCGCGGTCGGATCCTCGACGTCTTCGGCGAGCGCGGTCTCCGAGGCAACCTGCATCTGCAGCGAGCGCAGGAGGCGAAGTTCGCCGAGCATGCTGACCAGCTGGTCTTCCTGCCCGCCGCCACCACCACCGCCTCCGCCGCCACCGCCGCCGCCATCTTCAAAGTCGCTGTCAGCCTGCTCGGGATCCTGAAGGGACTCCAGCAGACCCTGCAACACGATGATCGTGCCATCCTGTGCCCGCATCGCACGCACCGCGCTCGCGTCGGTCAGCGCATCGGTCGCGGCTTCGGTCAGGCGATCGAGGCGAGCGTGCGTGTGCTTGTAGACGCCCGCTTCCTGGAGCTCGACCGTGTCGGCCAGGATCTGCTCGAGTGCGGACCGGATCTCCGTCTGCGGCTCGGCGAGCCGGCGCAGACGAACGCGATCGCGCCGGCCAAGCTCTTCGAGCCGGCTGAAGGGCTCGGTCTGGCCGCGCAATGCGACCTGCTGTTCGAGTGCGGCACGGTACGCGCGGCGAAGCTCCGCCTTGCGACGCTCCATCTCCTGCTGCTGCAGGCGCTGCTCGGCTTCCTGAGCCCGGCTCTTGGCCTCCATCAGCAGCTCGAGACTGCGCTGCTCGCGGGTGCGCACTTCGTCGGCATCGATATCGTCACTGCGCAGTGCGCTGATGGCCATGATCTGGGCATCCGCCGCGAGGCTCACGATGTTGGCGATGGGCGCGAGATCAGCCCCGCCGCCGCGTGCCTGATCGACAACGCCGAGCGTGTTCTGATTGAGCGCGATCATGCCGGCGTCGAGCGGACGCAAGGGCTCATTCGTCTTGACGCGCTCCTCCAAACGGGTGAGCTCGTTGGTCTGCTGCGTGATCAGCGCATCGAGTGACTCGACGATGCTCATCAGCATGCGGCGCAGCACCTCTTCACGGCCGCGCTCACCGGCGTCGAGGTCCTCGAGCATCTCCTCGAGCTCCTCCGCGGCCTGCTCCTGCTGCTGCTGGGCACTGGTCATCTGGTTCTGCTCGGCCTGCTCAGCGGCGCTGCGCATCGTCTGGCTGGTCTGCTGCTGCTCGGCCCGCTGCGCTGCCCGCTGCATTCCCATGGCGGAGGTCGGATCGTTCTCCCGCAGTTCCTGCTCGCGCTCGCGCATCTCCTGAATCATGTCATCGAGACGCTCGGCGAGATCCTCCTGCTCGCGAGCCAGCTGCTCGGTCTGATCGCGCTCCTGCGGCGTGAGCTCGTCGAGCGTCTTGCCGGCGGTGCGCTGGCCGAGCTCACGGGCCTGCTGCAGGAGTTCCTGCTGTTCGTCGAGCATGCGCTGCAATGCGTTGCGAACGAGCCAGTTGTCCTCACCGCGATCAAGCATCTCGATGAGACGGCGCAGCTCATCCTGGGCCCGCTGCTGATCACGCTCAACGTCGCGTGCTTCAGCTTCCTCGAGCGCGGGGTCGGCCGGCTCGCCTTCGGCCGCTTCGGCGTCTTGGCGAGCCGCGGCTTCGTCGAGCTGTCGCGACGCCGCG